>DVGP01000008.1 GCA_018712665.1 Candidatus Pelethomonas intestinigallinarum
ACCCGCCCGGACATCAAGCTGGGCATCTGCGGCGAGCAGGGCGGCGACCCCTCCACCGTGGAGTTCTGCCACAACGTGGGCCTGACCTACGTCTCCTGCTCCCCCTTCCGGGTGCCCATCGCCCGTCTGGCTGCCGCTCAGGCCGCCATCAAGAACCCCCGGAAGTAATCAAATTGAAGATTCCGGCATAAACAGAGAGCCCCGGTTCCACGGAACCGGGGCTCGTTTTGCCTTATGATATGATGATTTCTGGTCAGCGGAGGTCCTCGGCGTGCCGGGAGAGGAACTGCCTTGTCCGCTCCTCCCGGGGGCTGTCCATCAGCTGCCGGGCGGGACCCCGCTCCACGATGACTCCCTGGTCCATGAAGATGGCCTCGTCGGCCACGTCCCGGGCGAAGGCCATCTCGTGGGTGACGATGATCATGGTGGTCTTCTGCTCCGCCAGCTCCCGGATGACCTTCAGCACCTCCCCGGTGAGCTCCGGGTCCAGGGCAGAGGTGGGCTCGTCGAAGCAGAGGATGTCCGGCTTCAGGGCCAGGGCCCGGGCGATGGCCACCCGCTGCTGCTGGCCGCCGGAGAGCTGGTGGGGGTAGTGCCCCTCCCGGTCCGCCAGCCCCATCTTTGCCAGCAGTGCCCGGCCCTCCTCCTCCAGGGCCCCCAGGATCTCCTTTTTCCGGGCCTTGAAGCCGGGCCGCTCCCGCTCCAGCAGCTCCCGGGCCAGGGTGACGTTCTTCAGGGCGGTGTACTGGGGAAACAGGTTGAAGGACTGAAACACCAGCCCGAAGTGGAGCCGCTTTTTCCGCACCTCGCTCTCCCGCTGGGTGGCGGGGTCGGCGGCGTCAAAGAGCGTCTCGCCGTTGACGATGATCCTTCCCCGGTCGGGGGTCTCCAGAAAGTTCAGGCACCGCAGCAGGGTGGTCTTGCCGGAGCCGGAGGAGCCGATGATGGCCAGGGCCTGGCCCCGCTCCAGGTCAAAGCTGATGTCCCTGAGCACGGGGATCTTTCCAAACTGCTTCTGGATGCTCTCCACTTGTAAAATCGCCATGTCCTCGCCTCCTCTCACACCCGGAAGTAGTTGAGCTTCTTTTCCAGCAGATTGAACAGGATGGTCAGTGTGCCCACGAACACCAGGTAGAACACGGCGGTGTAGAAGAAGGGCCAGATCAGTCCGCCGTTGGTGCGGAAGGTCTCGCCGGAGCGGATCAGCTCCACCACGCCGATGGTGTTGGCCAGGGAGGTGTCCTTCACCAGGGTGATGATCTCGTTGGACATGGGGGGCACCACCCGCTTGACCATCTGGAGCAGAGTGACCCGGAAGAAGATCTGCCGCCGGGTCATGCCCAGCACCTGTCCGGCCTCCCGCTGGCCCACCGGCACCCCCTGGATGCCGCCCCGGTAGATCACCGAGAAATAGCAGGCGTAGTTGATGACAAAGGCCACCACGGTGGCGGTGACCCGCCCTCCGGAGCCCCAGGGGCTGGTCCCCGTGATCATGCCGGGCACGTAGAAGATCACGATCAGCTGGAGCATCAGCGGCGTGCCCCGGATGATCCATACCACCACGTCCACCAGGGCGCTGATGGGCCGCAGGCCGGCCAGTGCTCTGACCCACCCGGGGCTGTCCGGCCGGGCCAGGGCGCGGAAGGGGGCCCACTTGCTCATGGAGCCGGCCGCCACCACCAGCCCCAGGGGCAGGGCGAACACCAGCGTCAGCGCGAAGATATCAACCGTTGTGCCAAACCCCTCCAGCAGGGTCCGCGTCACCGTCCAAAACATATCGTTCCCTCATCCTCTCTTTCTTCCGGCGTGCCGGTCAAAGGCAGAGGGCGCGCAAGACGCCCTCTGCCTCCGCTGTTTTTCCCTTCGGTCCGCTTACGCCTGGGGGACGATGATGTCGGAGATGCCGTACTGCTCCGCCAGGGCGGCGATGGTCCCGTCGTCATAGAGGACCTTGAGCTGCTCGTTGATGAAGTCCGTCAGATCGGAGCCCTTCCGGCAGCCCACGCCGTAGTCCTCCTCGGTGAGGCGGACGGTGTAGGTCAGGTCGGGGTAGCTGGTGCCCTCGCCGATCATGGCGCCGGCCATGAGCAGGTCCACGATACAGGCGTCGGAGGTGCCGGAGTTGACCTCCATCAGGGCGGTGGCCTGGTCGCTCACCGACACGCAGGTGAGGCCCGCCTCCTGGGCGGCGGCCTCGCCGGCGGAACCGGCCTCCACCGCGAAGTTCAGCTCCGCCAGGCTCTCCACCGTCTGGTAGTCCTCGGCGATGCCGCTCTTGAGCACCACCACCTGGGCATTGGTGGCGTAGGGGTTGGTGGCGGAGGCGCCGCCCGTGATCTCATCGGTGATGGTCATGCCGTTCCACAGGCAGTCCACCGTCCGGCCCTCCAGCTCCATGAGCTTGTTGTTCCAGTCGATGACGCTGAACTCCACCTCCACGCCCAGGGCCTCGGCCACCTTGCGGGCCATGTCGGCGTCAAAGCCGATCCACTCGCCGTTCTCGTCCTGGTAGTCCATGGGGGCGAACTC
>DVGP01000041.1 GCA_018712665.1 Candidatus Pelethomonas intestinigallinarum
CGTATTCGTCCAGGCCCGCGTAATACTCGTCCAGACCATCCTCGTAGGCGATCCAGCCCTCCTCCAGCTGGGTCTGGAGCGCGGCCAGGGACGCCGCGTTCAGGGGGCCGCCCAAGGCGGCCTCCGCCGCCTGCCAGCCGCCGACGAATTCCTCCACGCTGCTTCCCTGTCCCTGCAATGCGGCATCGAGCGCCGTATAAATTGCGGCATAGAGTGGATCGTCAGAAGTGCCATTTTGTAAGTAAGATACCAATGAACCAGCGTCCATCACTGGTGCCCCAGGGACCATCTGGCTAATGGAGGCAGCCATGGTCTCGCCGGACTGGTAGAGGGTCTGGAGCTGCTGAAGCTGCTCCTCGCCCTCCTCCAGCTGCTCTCGGGCGTCCTCCAGCTCCCGCCACCCGGCCTCGATCTCCGCCTCGGCGTCCTCCAGGGCCTCCGCGCCCTCCTGGTACTGCTCCTCGGCGTCCTGGAGCTGCCGGAGGCCATCCTCATACTCCGCCAGGCCGTCGGCGTACTCCTCCTCGGCGTCCACCAGCTCCTGGTAGGCGTCCCGGAGCTCCTGCTCCGCCTCGGCCTTGCCGTCGTAGTACTCCTGCCAGCCGTCCTGGAGCTCTTGCTCTCCGTCGGCGATCTCCTGCTCCGCGTCCTCCAGCTTCTGGACGCCGTCGGCGTAGTCGATCTGCCCCTGCTCATAGTCGGCCCGGGCGTCGGCCAGCTCCTGCTCGCCGTCCAGCAGCTCCTGGTGGGCGTCGGCCAGCTCCTGCTCCGCGTCGGCCCGCTCCGCGCGGTACTCCTCCCAGCCGTCGGCGATCTCCTGCTCCGCGTCCTCGATCTCCGCCAGGGCGTCGTCGTAGATGTCGTCGTACCGCTGGTCGGCCCGCTCCCGGGCCAGGTCCTCCACCTGGTCCGTCAGGCCGTCGATCTGGTCGTCGTAGGCGTCGGACCAGGCCTCCGCCGGGTCCGCGATGGTCAGATAGATCTCGTAGTAGGCCTCAAAGTCAAAGCCCTCCTCCGGCAGATAGATGAAGGCGGTCACACTGCCGCTGCCGATGGAGCTGGTGCCCCGCTCGTAGTTGAGGTAGTAGGGGGAGTGCATCAGTCCCACCAGGGTGTAGCTGTCGTAGGCCAGCAGGTCCAGGGTGTCCTCGTCGTTGTTGGGGGAGACCGCCACCTGGGTGCCCAGGTCCTCCTCGGTGAAGTACCGGGCGTCCCCCAGACACTCGTTGGCCGCCTCCGGCATCCGGCCCGCCGCCAGCTCCGGGTCGTTGACTCCCTCGGTGAGGGCCCGGGCGGTGATGACCACCTCCTCGTCCCCCGCCTCCATGAGGAAGTCGGTATACACCGAGCCCCAGGCCCCGGAGACGCCGTCCAGGGCGGCGAAGGCCGCCACGTCCTCCTCCGTGTAGCCCAAGGTGGACATAAGCTGGAAGTCAAAGAGCTTATACTGTGTCACGTAGTCGATCCCTGTGGCCATCATGGCGGGCTGACACAGCCGCAGCCCGGAAAAGAAGCCAACGCCCAGGGCGATGATCGCCAGGATCGCCAGGTAGCGGCCCAGGCTCTGGCGGATCTCCCGCAGGGCGGATTTCAGCAGCGTCCTTACCATTCGATCTCCTCCACCGGAACAGGCGAGGGGTTGATCTCCTCGGAGATGACGGCGCCGTTCTTCACCTGGATCACCCGGTCGGCCATGGCGGTGAGGGCGCTGTTGTGGGTGATGATGATGACGGTCATCCCCCGCTGGCGGCTCATGTCCTGGAGGAGCTTCAAAATGGCCTTGCCGGTATTGTAGTCCAGGGCGCCGGTGGGCTCGTCGCACAGCAGCAGCTTGGGATTCTTGGCCAGGGCCCGGGCGATGGCCACCCGCTGCTGCTCACCGCCGGAGAGCTGCGCCGGGAAGTTGCTCATCCGGTCCGCCAACCCCACGGAGCGCAGCACCTCCGCCGCGTCCAGGGGGTCCCGGCAGATCTGAGCGGCCAGCTCCACGTTCTCCAGGGCCGTCAGGTTAGGGACCAGGTTGTAAAACTGAAAGACAAAGCCGATGTCGTAGCGGCGGTAGGTGGTGAGCTTTTTGGGGGAATAGGCGGAAATCTCCTCCCCGCCCAGCAGGATCTTCCCCTCCGTCAGGGTGTCCATGCCCCCGAGAATGTTCAGCAGGGTCGTCTTTCCCGCGCCGCTGGGGCCCACGATGACGCACAGCTCCCCCTGCTCCACGGTAAAGGTGGCGTCCCGCAGGGCCTGGATCTCTACCTCTCCCATATGATAGATCTTCTTGACGTGCTCAAACTGAACAAAACCGCCCATACACTCCACCCCATACCTGCTCCGCGTCATCAGCAGAACTCTTTTTTTACAGTATAGCACCTCGAGTGGTCAAGTGGTGAAATTTTCGTGAATGATAGCCTAAATTTCCGCCAGGAAATCCATGGAAAAACCACGACCCACACAAAAAGTGTGGGCCGTGGCCGGGATTGCCGCGGGACGGCGGCGCATGATAAGCTTACAGATGCCTGCCGGCTGAGGGGACGGCGAATCAGTCCTCCTCGTGGCCGTGGTCGTGGTCATGGACGCAGCAGCCGCCGTCACAGTCGTCACAGGGGCCGGCGTAGGGGATGCCCTTGCGCTTGTAGTAGTCCGCCACGGCGGCCTTCACCGCCTGCTCGGCCAGGACGGAGCAGTGGATCTTCACCGCGGGCAGACCATCCAGCGCCTCCACCACGGCCTTGTTGGTGAGGGTCAGGGCCTCCTCCACCGGCTTGCCCTTGATCATGTCGGTGGCGATGGAGCTGGTGGCGATGGCGGAGGCGCAGCCGAAGGTCTGGAACTTCACATCCTCAATGATGCCGTCGTCGTTGATCTTCAGATACATCCGCATGATGTCGCCGCACTTGGCGTTGCCCACCTCGCCCACGCCGTTGGCGTCCTCAATGACCCCCACGTTGTGGGGATGGGCGAAATGCTCCATGACCTTCTCGCTGTATTCCATTGCCATAGTTGTATCTTCCTTTCTTTGTAGTTCGCCGAAAAAGGCTGTGCCTTTTCCGGCGAGGGAGTTTCGCTGCGCTCTGCGCCTTGTGGCCGCTGTCGGCGGCCACCGCGACGCTCGCTTCGCGCAGGGTGTTTTTCCGAGGTACACGCCCCCGGAAAAACGATCTTACTCTTTTGCGCGCCGTGCGCGGCGCGCAACTCTGCGAGGCCTTCTGCCGATACTGTATCTATAACGTGCGCAAAAACAAGCGATACTCAGTTTTTGTAGGGGTCGGGCATGGTCTCCAGCATGTGCATCCACACCGGGCTCATCTCCCGCAATTCCCGGACCACCTGGGGCACCTGCTCCAGGATGTAGTCCACTTCCTCCATGGTGTTGTACTCGCACAGGCTCAGGCGCAGGGAGCCGTGGGCAATCTCATGGGGCATTCCCAGGGCCAGCAGCACGTGGCTGGGATCCAGGCTGCCGCTGGTGCAGGCGCTGCCGGAGCTGGCGCAGATGCCGGCCATGTCCAGGCGCAGCAGCAGGCTCTCCCCCTCGATGCCCTCAAAGCAGAAGCTGACGATGCCGGGGACCTTGTGGTCCGGGTCGCCGTTGCAGCGGGAGCAGGGAATCCTGCTCAGGCCCTCGATGAGCTTGTCCCGCATGGCCGTTACCTTTTCGGCGTTCTCCTCCAGGTGCTCGCAGCTCTCCTTCAACGCCGCCGCCATGGCCAGGATGCCGGGGATGGCCTCGGTGCCGCCCCGGAGCCCCCGCTCCTGGGCGCCGCCCTCGATAAAGTTCTTCAGCTTGATCCCCTTGCGGCAGTACATGGCCCCCACGCCCTTGGGGGCGTGGAACTTGTGGCCGGAGAGGGAGAGCATGTCGATGTTGTCCCGGACCACATCCACGCTGACGTGGCCCACCGCCTGGACGGCGTCGGTGTGGAAGAGGATGCCGCGCTCCCGGCACAGCGCGCCGATCTCCCGGATGGGCTGGAGGGTGCCGATCTCATTGTTGGCGTACATGATGGTCACCAGACAGGTGTCGGGGCGGATGGCCGCCGCCAGCTCCTCCAGGCGGACCAGGCCGTTCTCATGGACGGGGAGGTAGGTGACCTCGAACCCCTCCTTCTCCAGCTTGGTCAGGGTGTGGAGCACCGCGTGGTGCTCGATGGTGTCGGAGATGATGTGGCGCTTCCCGGCGGCCGCTCCCAGGCGGGCCCCCTCGGTGATGGCCCAGTTGTCCGACTCGGTGCCGCAGCCGGTAAAGTAGATCTCCCGGGGCTGGGCGTTCAGGCACTTGGCAACCGTCTCCCTGGCGGCGATGAGGGCCAGATTGGCCTCCCGGCCCTTCTGGTGAAGGCTGCTGGGGTTGCCGTAGAGCTCGCCCAGAGCGGGCAGCATGGCGTCCAGGGCCGTCTTGCTCACGGCAGTGGTGGCCGCGTTGTCTGCATAAACAAACATGTGTCGCTCCTTCTTTCTGGAAAGGCCGGCGCCGGGCGGCACCGTGCCGGTTTAATATCCTACATCCGTCTAGGATTTACAAACACTATACTGCGTATGATTGGAAATGTCAAGGCGTGTTTCAACAATTTCCCTTCCGCCGGGTGGAGCATCTGGCGTCGATCCGCCGCTGCTTGTCCACCAGGTCCGCCAGCGTCACATGGTCCACCACATTGCTGATGGCCTGGTCCACCTGCTCCCACAGGTCCAGGGTGACGCACTCCTTGCACCGGGCGCACTGGTTCACTTCGTCGTCCAGACAGGAGACGGGGGCGATGCTGCCCTCCACTGTCCGCAGGATCATGCCGACGGTGTATTCCTCCGGGTCCTTCACCAGGTGGTAGCCCCCCCGGGCCCCCCGGACGCTGCGGACATATCCGTCCCGGACCAGGACGGGGATGATCTGCTCCAGGTACTTCTCGCTGATCCCCTGGCTCTCCGCCACGGACTTTACCGACAGGTTGACCCCCTGTCCCTGCATGGCCAGGGCCAGCATCAGATGCAGCGCGTAGCGGCTTTTGGCGGATATTTTCATATGGATCACCTGCTCCCTCGAAAGCTGTGAAAGCCTTGATTTAATTCCTATCTTAATATGGGGATTTCGGCGTGTCAACCCCCAATTCACACAAACCGAGACCGGAGCGGCGGGACTTTCTGCCATATTTTGCCCAGTTCTCCGGCTTCCATCCCTTGCGAGCGGATTCGGGGAAAATCCTGCCTTTCCGAAAATTTTGCTTGCAACCGGCAGAAAAGCGTGCTACAATGCCCATAGTTTCTGAAATATGAGGGTATCATGATGCGTACTTCCCTGACCAACGCCGCATATTTTTACTTTTACTTTATCTACACAAGTAGATAAGGTTTGTTTTGCTGCGTTGAACAGGTGGAGCGATATAGGTCCATTGAGGTCTTACAGTGAAACGGCTGTAAGGCCTTTTCTTTTTTCTTCGGCCCGGTGAGCGGGCACACTATGAGACAGACAGGAGATGACGCCGTATGATCGTGATTTTGAAAAAGAACGCCGAGCGCCAGCAGGTGGAGCTGTTCAACAACTGGCTCCACAGCATGGGCCTCCAGACCCACATGTCCGTGGGCGAGAACCACACCATCGTGGGGCTGGTGGGGGACACCTCCAAGGTGGACATTGAGAACATCCTGGCCCTGGACATCGTGGAGGCGGTGCGCCGCATCCAGGAGCCCTACAAGAACGCCAACCGGAAATTCCATGAGCGGGACACCGTTATCGAGCTGCGAAACGGCGCCAAGATCGGCGGCGGCCACTTCCTGGTGATGGCCGGCCCCTGCTCCGTGGAGAACGAGGAGCAGATCATCTCCGTGGCCCAGTCCGTGAAGGCCGCCGGGGCCCAGGTCCTCCGGGGCGGCGCCTTCAAGCCCCGGACCTCCCCCTACGCCTTCCAGGGCCTCCACGAGGAGGGCATCCGCCTGCTGCTGAAGGCTAGGGAGGCCACGGGCCTGCCCATCGTCACGGAGATCATGGACGCCCAGCACCTGCCCCTCTTCGAGGACATCGACATCATCCAGGTGGGGGCCCGGAACATGCAGAACTTCGAGCTGCTCAAGCAGCTGGGCAAGCTCCGCAAGCCCGTGCTCCTCAAGCGGGGTATGGCCAACACCCTGCAGGAGCTGCTCATGAGCGCGGAGTATGTCATGGCTGGCGGCAACGAGCAGGTGATCCTCTGCGAGCGGGGCATCCGCACCTTCGAGACCGCCACCCGCAACACCATGGACCTGTCCGTCATCCCGGTGCTCCACCAGCTCAGCCACCTGCCGGTGGTGGTGGATCCCAGCCACGCCACGGGCCGGTACCAGCTGGTGCCCCCCATGGCCCTGGCCGCCACGGCGGCGGGGGCTGACGGCCTCATCATCGAGGTCCACAACGACCCGGAGCACGCCCTGTGCGATGGACCCCAGAGCCTGCGGCCGGAGAAGTTCGCGGACATGATGGCCAAGATCGACGCCATCCGCCCCTACGCCGACCGGTCCTTCACCACCGGCGGGCTGGTATTGGAGTAAGGCCATGGGAGAGACAGTGGGGATCGTGGGCCTGGGGCTCATCGGCGGCAGTCTGGCCAAGGCCCTACACGCCTACACGGACCGGACAGTCCTGGGCTACGACGCCGACGGGGCGGTGCTGACCCGGGCTTTGGAGGAGGAGGTCCTCTCCGGGGTGCTGACCCCGGAGCGGCTGGCGGAGTGCGATCTGGTTATCGTGGCCCTGTATCCGGCGGCGGCGGTGGAGTACGTCACATGCCACCGGGACCAGTTCCGCAAGGGCGGGCTGGTGATGGACTGCTGCGGTGTGAAGGGCGTGGTCTGTACGCCCCTGGAGCCGGTGGCCCGGGAGGGCGGTTTCACCTTCGTGGGGGGCCACCCCATGGCGGGCATCGAGCGCAGCGGCTACGCTCACGCCTTCCCGGAGCTGTTCCGGGGGGCCTCCCTGATCCTGACCCCCTATGAGGGGACGGAGGAGCGGCACATCCAGGCCATCTGGGAGCTGGCGAAGGCCCTGGGCTTCGGCCGCCTCACCCGCTCCACCCCGGAGGAGCACGACCGGATCATCGCCTACACCTCCCAGCTGGCCCACGTGGTGAGCTGCGCCTACGTGGGCAGCCCCTCCGCCCCGGACTTCCAGGGCTTCTCCGCCGGGAGCTTCAAGGACATGACCCGGGTGGCCCGGCTCAACGAGGACATGTGGACGGAGCTGTTCCTGGAGAACCCGGAGGCCCTGGTCCGGGAGGTGGACACCCTCATCGAGGAGCTGGCGGTGATGGCCCGGGCCATCCGCCAGGGGGACCGGGAGCGGCTGCGGGAGATGCTCCGCCGGGCCCGGATCATCAAAGAGACCATCGACCGGGATGGCTGAGGAGGGATCTGCTATGGAAACAGTAACGGTTGCCGCGTCCAGGGTCTACCCCGTCCACATCGGCGGGGGGCTGCTGGACCGGTGCGGGGAGCTGACCGCCGCCGCCACCGCCGCCGGGCGGTGTTTGGTGGTGTCCGACGACACGGTGGCCCCCCTGTACGGGGCGCGGGTCCTGGCCTCCCTGGAGGCGGCGGGGCTCCGGGCCTCCCTCTATACATTCCCCGCCGGGGAACAGAGCAAAAACCTGACCACCTACGGCAAGCTCCTGGAGCACATGGCTAGGGAGAAGCTGACCCGGAGCGACTGCGTCGCCGCCCTGGGGGGCGGCGTCACCGGGGACATGGCGGGATTTGCCGCCGCCACCTACCAGCGGGGCATCGACTATATCCAGATCCCCACCACCTTCCTGGCCGCCGCCGACTCCTCCGTGGGGGGCAAGACCGCTGTGGACCTGGAGGCCGGGAAAAATTTGGTAGGGGCCTTCTGGCAGCCCCGGGCGGTGATCTGCGACACGGACACCTTCCGCACCCTGCCGGAGGACACCTTCCTGGACGGCGTGGCGGAGACGGTGAAGCACGGTCTCATCGCCGACGCCGACTTCTTCCGCTTCCTGCTGGAGGCGGACCTCCGGGGGGACATCGACAGGATCGTCCGCCG
>DVGP01000042.1 GCA_018712665.1 Candidatus Pelethomonas intestinigallinarum
CGGCGAGACATCTGGGCGGAACGCTCCTGGTGACGACGCTCCCGGCGCCGATCACGCTGCCCTCGCCGATGGTAACGCCCGGCAGGATCAGCGCCCCCGCGCAGATCCAGACGTTGTCGCCGATGGTGACCGGGCGGGCGTACTCCAGACCGGCGGCCCGCTGTTCCACGTCCATGGCGTGCTCCTCAGTGATGATGCAGACGTTGGGCGCGATAAAGACGTTGTCTCCAATGGTGATCTTCCCGCTGTCCATCAGCTTCCCGTTGATGTTGAGGAAGAAGTTGTCCCCCACGGTGATGTTGTATCCGTATGTGCAGAAAAAGGGCTGCTCCACCGTGCAGCTCAGCCCGGTCTTTCCCAAGATCTTCTGAATAGCCGCCCTCCTGCCGTCCCGGTCCAGGGGGTGAAGGCTGTTGTATTCGTACAGCTTCTTTACCGTCTCATCCCGCTCCGCCGCCAGCTCCGGGTCCCCCGGCTGGTACAGCATTTCCGCGTGGGAGTTCTCTTTTTCTGTCAAAGCAATACCTCCCCTGACTTCAGACAGATTTTGACTTTCAGGCTCCGGACCCGCCGGCTGCCAGGGCCGCGGCGTACAGCTCGTTCCGGTTCAGGCCCGTGTCGGCGGCCACCTGCCGCACCGCGTCCTTCATCCGTTCCCCGGCGGCCCGCCGCGCCAGCACCAGCCGGACCCCCTCCTCCAGGGAGATCTCCGCCTCCTCCGCCGGCTCCGCCCCCGCCACCACCAGCACGAACTCCCCCCGGGGAGCGTTCTCCCGGTAGTGGGCCAGGGCCTGGGAGAGGGTGGTGCGGACGGTCTCCTCGTGGAGCTTGGTCAGCTCCCGGCACAGGGCGGCGGGTCGGTCCCCCAGGGCCTCCAGCAGGTCCTCCAAGGTGTTCACCAGCTTGTGTGGGGCCTCGTAGAAGATCATGGTCCGCTCCTCTGTCCGCAGGGGCTGGAGCCGGGCCCGGCGTTCCTTTTTATTGACAGGGAGGAACCCCTCGAAGGCGAAACGGCCGGTGGGCAGGCCGCTGACCGCCAGGGCGGAGACCAGGGCGCAGCAGCCGGGGATGGCCTGGACGGCCACGCCGTTTTGGGCGCACAGCCGCACCAGGTCCTCCCCGGGGTCGCTGACGGCGGGGGTCCCCGCGTCGGTGACCAGGGCGCAGCTCTCCCCGGCCAGGAGCCGGGAGAGGATGGCCTGGCCGGCAGAGGCCTGGTTGTGCTGGTGGTAGCTCACAAGGGGCTTCTTCACGCCGAAGTGGTTGAGGAGCTTGAGGGACACCCGGGTGTCCTCGGCGGCGATGAAGTCCGCCGCCTCCAGGGTCTCCAGGGCCCGGGGGCTGAAGTCCCCCAGGTTCCCGATGGGGGTCGCCACCAGGTACAGTGTGCCGCTCATTCCGATCTCCTCCGCTTCCATGGTTTGACAGCAGTATACCACGCCTCGGCCTGGGGAACAAGGGGGAAAACCGCCGGCAGCCCTTGACAGAAAGCGCCGCCCGTGGTATGCTCCGTTCGAAAATGAGCGAAAGGGGGCGGGTGATGGTGCTGCCCGCGTTTTTTCTCCGGTCCCAGGGGCTGCGGAAGCTCTACGGCCAGCTCTTCGCACCGCTGCTGTCTCAGCTGGGGCTGACCCAGCTGGAGATGGATATCCTCCTGTTTCTGGCCAATAACCCGGGAAAGGACACCGCCCGGGACATCGTGGAGCTGCGCCACCTGGCCAAGTCCCACGTGTCCGCCGGGGTGGAGAGCTTGGTGGAGCGTGGGTTGCTGGAGCGGTACTATCAGCCGGGGAACCGGAAGGTGATCCACCTGCGGCTGCTGCCGGCGGCGGAGGAGATGGTGGAGGCGGGCCGGGAGGTCCAGCGGCGGTACGCTGGGATCCTGTTCCGGGATTTTACACCGGAGGAGCGGCGGCAGCTGTACGCCCTGCTGGAGCGCATCGCCGGAAACGTGGACGCCGCCCTGGCGGATCCAACCGCCCAGAAGTGAGTTTTTTCCTTGAGAGACAACGCCCCGGCCGGCGCCTTTAGGCGCCGGCCGGGGCTCACTTTTTCGTGTTTGCTGTGTCTATTTGCCCAGCTCCTGGTTCCGCTCCAGGGCGGCGATGACCGCCTCCATGGCGGCAGAGCGGAGCCCGGCCCGCTCCAGGGCCCGGACCCCGGCGATGGTGGAGCCGCCGGGGGAGCACACCGCGTCCTTCATGGCGCCGGGGTGCTGGTTCGTCTCCAGCATGAGCTGGGCGGTGCCCGCCGCCATCTGGGCGGCGTACCGCAGGGTCTTCTGCCGGGGAAGGCCGCAGGCCACCCCGCCGTCAGCCAGTCCCTCCAAAAACAGGCACAGGAAGGCGGGGCCGCACCCCGCCACGGCGCTGCCCGCGTCGATGAGCCGCTCCTCCAGCCGGTCTAGGAGCCCCGCCCCGGCCATGCCCGCCGTGAACTTCTCCAGGGCGGCCTCCGAGACCCGCTCGTTGGCGTCGTAGAGCACCACCCCGGCCCCCACGGCGCAGGGGGTGTTGGGCATAATGCGGAT
>DVGP01000043.1 GCA_018712665.1 Candidatus Pelethomonas intestinigallinarum
CACAGGAATCCGACGGCAAAAACAATTACGAAGAATTTTGTATAAAAGACGAGGCCGGTCCGCGGCAGTCCCGCCCGGGCGCGGAGCCAGACATTGAGCGGAGAGGCCGCCAAACCTCCCACCGCGAACCATCCCCAGTACGAGCACGGCGCTTCCGAACGGGATGGGTCTCCCCTGGAGGAAAGCAGGATTACCGCCAGAAGAAGCAGGATCCCAACAGTCACGGCAGCCGACCGGGGCGCCTGGATATTCCTCAGCTCCCCCACGAGGGAAGTGCCGAATGTGATAAAGGGGATCGCCGCATAGCAGACGCGCATGGACAGCCTGCCGCCCCACAGATCAAGCCAGGCACCCCGCAGGGCGCTTGTGAGCCGCGGGCCGCTGGTCTCCAGCCATCCGGTGAAGGGTGATTGTCTCATCTCCATCCTCTCCTCTCTTTACACGGCGTGTTTTTCCCGCTCATGCTATAACTTATCTCGCATATTTTTATGGTACCTCAGCTTGTGAGTTTTGTCATCCACTATTGTACTTTTTGACATACTAAGGAGACCATCTATGGAACGTTACTACCAGCCTGAGATCGAGTGTGCCAGCCGGGAGCAGATCCTGGCCTGGCAGAACGAGCGCCTGGTCAAGCAGGTGCGGCACGTGTGGGACTCCGTCCCCTACTACAGGAAGAAGATGGAGGAGAAGGGCGTCACCCCCGACGACGTAAAGAGCGTGGAGGACCTCCACAAGCTCCCCTTCCTCACCAAGGACGACCTGCGGGAGGCCTACCCCTACGGCCTGCTGGCCAGGCCCCTGAAGGACTGCGTCCGCATCCAGTCCACCTCCGGCACCACCGGCCGGCGGGTGGTGGCCTTCTACACCCAGCACGACATCGACCTGTGGGAGGACTGCTGCGCCCGGGCCATCGTCGCTGCCGGCGGCACCAACGAGGATGTGTGCCATGTCAGCTACGGCTACGGCCTGTTCACCGGCGGTCCCGGCCTCAACGGCGGCAGCCATAAGGTGGGCTGCCTGACCCTGCCCATGTCCAGCGGCAACACCGACCGGCAGCTCCAGTTCATGGTGGACCTGGGCTCCACCATCCTCTGCTGCACCCCCTCCTACGCCGCCTACCTGGCGGAGAGCATCCAGGAGCGGGGCCTGCGGGATAAGATCAAGCTGAAGGCCGGCATCTTCGGCGCCGAGGCCTGGAGCGAGGAGATGCGCCGGGACATTGAGCAGAAGCTGGGCATCAAGGCCTATGACATCTACGGCCTCACGGAGACCAGCGGCCCGGGTGTGGCCTTTGAGTGCAGCGAGCAGACGGGCATGCACATCAACGAGGACCACTTCATCGCCGAGATCATCGACCCGGACACCGGGGAGGTCCTCCCCGAGGGCAGCAAGGGCGAGCTGGTGTTCACCTCCATCACCAAGGAGGCCTTCCCCCTGCTCCGCTACCGCACCCGGGACATCTGTGTGCTGACCCGGAAGAAGTGCTCCTGCGGCCGCACCCACGTGAAGATGAGCAAGCCCATGGGCCGCAGCGACGACATGCTCATCATCAAGGGCGTCAACGTCTTCCCCTCCCAGATCGAGACCGTCCTTCTGGAGCAGGGCTACCCCGCCAACTATCAGATCATTGTAGACCGCGTCAACAACAGCGACACCCTGGAGGTCATGGTGGAGATGACGCCGGAGAACTTCTCCGACAGCCTGGGCGTCATCACCGAGCGGGAGAAGAGCCTGGTGGCCGCCCTGAAGGCCATGCTGGGCATCTACGCCAAGGTCCGGCTGGTGGCCCCCAAGTCCATCACCCGCAGCGAGGGCAAGGCTGTGCGCGTCATCGACAAGCGCAAGATTTAAAGAAGGAGGAGCGAGACAATGACCATCCATCAGATCTCCGTATTCCTGGAGAACCGGGCCGGACAGCTGGCCGACATCACCGGCATCCTGGCGGACGCCCAGATCGACCTGCGGGCCATCAACATCGCGGAGACCGCCGACTACGGCGTGGTCCGCCTCATCGTCAACGACCCCCAGAGGGCCAGCTCCATCCTCCTCCAGCACGGGTTCATCCTGACCATGACCCCGGTGGTGGCGGTGTCCGTCCCCGACCGCCCCGGCGGACTGGCCCAGGTGCTCCGCCTCCTCCCCAGCGAGGGCATCGACGTGGAGTACATGTACTCCGTTTTCGGACAGGTGGACGGCCTGGCCCACATGATCTTCCGGGTGGCCGACCCGGAGAAGCTCATCGCCGTCCTCCAGGCCAACGGCATCCAGCCCATCGCCGGCGAGGACCTGGGCATCCGGTAAACTCCGCCAGGCGGTATCCATACTTTTCTTGAAAGAAAAGTATCAAAAGAACTTTTTACGCGAAACTCCGTTTCGCGTGGAAAGTATGAAAAACGCCCTTGGCGCTTGCCCAGCCGTTGGAGCAGCCCTTCAGCCAGCAGGACGGCGCCTTATCGAAAACATCATACGCAAAACAAAGTTTTGCGTCAAAAGTTCTTTTTGATCCTTTTTCTTTCAAGAAAAAGGATGAATACCCTTTGAAAGGACCGATTATTATGCAGGAAATGAGCAGAAAGAACAAGCTCTTCACCGACTC
>DVGP01000044.1 GCA_018712665.1 Candidatus Pelethomonas intestinigallinarum
GTGCTGACCCAGGACGACGGCGTCAGCCCCGAGATCAATCTGGACATGCTGGGCCGCCACACCGTGGGCACCGGCTCCGCTCCCCAGGCCGTCATCTCCAGCCTGGTGACCGCTCCTCTGGACAAGCACGGCCTGAAGATCACCGACATCGACAAGTACTCCCCCGAGATGCAGAACCCCGACATCACCAAGCCCGCCGGCGCCGGCGACGTGCCTCTGGCCAACTACAAGATGATCGCCGCCCTGGCGGTGAAGCGGGGCGAGCTGCAGCGGGCCGATCTGGCCTCCTTCCCCGCCCAGTACGGCCTCACCGGCTGGGCTCCCACCCAGGGTCATATCCCCTCCGGCGTGCCCTACATCGGCTTTGCCCGTGAGGACATCATGGCCGGCAAGCTCAACCGCGTCATGATCATCGGCAAGGGCTCCCTGTTCCTGGGCCGCATGACCAACCTGTTCGACGGCGTTTCCTTCGTCATCCAGGCCAACACCGGTGCTGAGGAGGCCCAGGCCGGCGTCAGCGAGGAGGAAGTCAAGGGCATGATCGCCAAGGCTATGCGTGACTTCGCCGCCACGCTGATGGCCCAGGCGGAGTGATCGGAGGCAAGCGTTATGAGTAATCTGGAAAAAACCATTGCCAGAGCCTTCCTGGAGATGGCCGACGGCCTGGAGACCGGGTCCTTCGGCCCCCGCCCCAAGATCGCTCTGACCGGCATGGGCAGCGAGCACGGCGAAGAAAACGCCATGGCCGCCGCCCAGATGGCCGCCAAGAAGGGCGTGGACGTCTACTACATCGGCACCCTGGAGGCCGAGGGCGTCACCACCGTCCATGTGGACAACGAGGACGAGGGCCACAAGAAGATGGAGCAGATGGTGGAGTCCCACGAGGTGGACGGCGCCGTCACCATGCACTTCCCCTTCCCCATCGGCGTGTCCACCGTGGGCCGGGTGATCACCCCCGCCCGGGGCAAGGAGATGTTCATCGCCACCTCCACCGGCACCTCCAGCGCCGACCGGATCGAGGGCATGATCAAGAACGCCGTCTACGGCATCATCACCGCCAAGGCCTGCGGCGTGAAAAACCCCACCGTGGGCATCCTGAACGTGGACGGCGCCCGGCAGACCGAGATGGCCCTGAAGGAGCTCCAGGCCGGCGGCTACGATTTCGCCTGGGCCACCTCCGCCCGTGCCGACGGCGGCGCGGTGCTCCGGGGCAACGACGTGCTCCAGGGCACCCCCGACGTGCTGGTCTGCGACAGCCTCACCGGCAACGTGCTGGTGAAGATGCTCTCCGCCTTCTCCACCGGCGGCAGCTTTGAGGCCACCGGCTACGGCTACGGCCCCGGCATCGGCCCGGGCTACGACAAGCTGGTCCTCATCGTCTCCCGTGCCAGCGGCGCGCCCCTGGTGGCCAACGCCCTGACCTTCGCCGGCGAGCTGGTGAAGAACAAGGTGTTCGACATCGCCAAGGCGGAGTTCGACGCCGCGGAGAAGGCCGGCCTCAGCAAGATTCTGACCTCCCGGAAGGCCGCCGCCAAGCCCGCCGCCGAAGAGGAGGAGGTCAAGGCGCCCCCCGCCGAGCCCTGCACCGCCAGCATCCCCGGCATCGAGGTCATGGACCTGGAGGACGCCGCCAAGGCCCTGTGGAAGGCCGGCATCTACGCCGAGACCGGCATGGGCTGCACCGGCCCCCTGGTGATGATGAGCGAGGCAAACCACGCCAAGGCTCTGGAGATCCTGAAAAAGGCCGGCTACGTGGGCTGAGGAGGCGAGAGAGATGAAAGTCATCGACACTGTCAACAAGACGGAGCTGGACCTGACCGCGGAGGAGCTGGTGGACCTGGTGGCCAACCACAACCGGCAGGTGGACCTGATCTTTGCCGAGCCCCGCACCGACGAGGACGGGTACCTGAAGTGGGACCATGAGAACTGGACCTGCGTGGACGGCAAGCGGTTCGTCCGCAGCTACTTCCTCCAGGGCCGGGCCCTCAGCGACTACAGCGGCTACAACAAGTACGACCTGGCCAGCTACTTCCTGCCCCAGGAGGCCCAGGAGGTCCGGCTGGGATAGACCTCCCCGCAAAGTCCCATTCTGTTGCTAAAATTAACGGCGGCCGCTCCACCATTTGCGTGGAGCGGCCGCTGTGCTGTCATACACGAAAGGCTCCGCCCAGTTTTTGTGAACTGGGCGGAGCCTTTCTCCACATATTCTTAATGGTATACGGAGTTCCCCAGGCCCGCCTATCCCCGGTCTCGTTTCAAGATCCGGATGTCCTCACCGAAGAAGGGAAGGACCTGATACTCCCCCTCCACCCGGGAGCGGACGGCCTGGCCGTACCGCTGGCCAATCTCCGCCACGGTCAGGTTGGTGGAGAGGACCGTCTTCCGCCGGGACAGGAGCCGGTCGTTGACGATGCGGTAGAAGGCGGCCTGGACGAAGCTGGTGAGCATCTCCGTGCCCAGGTCGTCCATGATCAGCAGGTCGCAGTTGAGGTAGCGGTTGATCTCCCGGTCCGGGTCCTCCTCGTAGGGGTTCTCCCGGCCGAATTTCTCGCTCTCGAACTGGTGGAACACGTGGGCGGCGGTGTCGTAGACCACGGAGAAGCCCAGGTCGCTGACCTCCCGGGCGATGCAGGCGGAGAGGAAGGTCTTCCCCAGTCCCGGAGGGCCGGTGAACAGCAGGTTCCCGCTGCGGGGTCCGAAGGTGTGGGCGTAGTTGCCGCAGATCTCCCGGATCATCTCCATGTTCTCCAGGGGGCTGCGGCCGTACTCCGGCCAGACGTCGGCGCTGTACCAGTCGAAGGAGAAGGTGTCGAAGGACTGGCCTCCCAGGTCCAGCAGCTTGCTCAGCCGCCGGTTCTGCTCCCGGGTGTAGTAGGCCATGAGGCACCGGCAGGGGGAGCCGTCCCGGAGGAAGCCCCGGTCCTGGCACAGCTGGCACTGGACCTTCTCGTCGATATAGTCGTAGGGGTAGCCGGCCCCCACCAGCAGCTCCGCCCGCTCCCGCTGGAGGGCCAGGTTGTGCTGCTCCAGGGCCCGGAGGGCGGGCTCCGGGTCCGTATCCCGGTCAAAGGCGGAGACCATGATCTTCGCCACGGTGCCCCGCAGCTCCCGGTCGATCTCCGCCACCCTGGGCAGGCGGCGGAACACCTCCTGGGTGCGCCGGTCCAGCTCCTCCTGCCGGCGGCCGCGGTCCGCCTCGAAGGCCCGGAGGGCGGCGGACATGACAGCGGCGTCCTGTGCCATTTACGCCCCCTCCTTTCCCTTGCTCTGCTCCCGCAGCCGCTGGAGGTACCGCTCCATGCGGGCCATGTCCTCCCGGGCCTGGGCCCCCTGGGGCTGGGGGGCCTGCCGCCGGGGGGCGGGGCGGTCGCCGTCCTCCACCTCCCGGAGGGTGTGGAGGCCCTTCTCATGCCAGGAAGTCAGGATCTTGTTCATGTAGGGCCACTTCAGCTCCTTACACTTGAGGATGGTCTTGTCGTAGGCCCGCTCGATGGCCGCGTCCTCAAAGCCCATGGCGGCCCAGGAGAGCAGGTACTTCTCCTCGCTGGGGGAGGCAGGCCGGTCTCCCAGCCGCAGCAGGGCCATGAGCCGGGGCAGGGCCTCCCGCTGGCGCTGGCGGTCCCGGATGTAGGCGGCGGCCCGGTCCTGGTCCATGAGGCCCAGGCGGGCCCAGGTGTAGCCCTCCCGCTCGATCTGCCGCAGGGTGGGCCGGCGGCCGGGGCCGTAGCGCTGGGCGGTCCGCTCGCAGCAGTAGCCCACCAGCAGGAAGATCACGTCGGAGGGCAGGCCCACATAGTCGTACAGCCCCAGCAGGGTCCCCACGTCCGGGGTGGTGAGCTTCTTGCCCAGCTTCTCCTCCACCGCCCGGGTCAGGGCCCGGAACTCCTCCCCCTCCAGGGCGCGGGCCATGTCGGCCCGGGTGTACTCCGGGGGCTCCTCCCGGGGGGCGGCAGGGCCCGGCGGCGGGGCGGGGGAGGG
>DVGP01000045.1 GCA_018712665.1 Candidatus Pelethomonas intestinigallinarum
CACCGGTGAAAACACCGGCAGCGGCAACACCAGCGGCAGCAACACCGGAGACAGCACCGACACAGGGGATACCGCCGGCACGGGAGAGATCCAGCCTACCCTGACCATCGGTATTGCCTCCGACATCAACAACCTGGACCCCCAGGACCAGAACGACCAGATCAACAACAACTGTATCGCGCTGACCCACCAGACTCTGGTGTTCCTGGCCAATGAGAACAACGAGTATCTGCCCTGCCTGGCTGAGAGCTGGGAGTGGACGGACGACACCCACCTGGTGTTCCACCTGGTGCAGAACGCCAACTTCAGCGACGGCACCCCCTTTAACGCCGACGATGTGGTCTTCACCTATGAGAAGGCCATGGATCCCGACCGCTCCGCCGTGGCCGCCACTCTGAGCCTGGTGGAGAGCGTGGAGAAGATCGATGACTACACCGTGCAGTTCGTCACCAGCAGCTACTCCAATGAGCTTCTGGCCGTGCTGGCCGGCTACCCCCTGGTCATCCTCTCCAAGGAGGCCTATGAGGACCCCAGCAACGAGGAGCCCTACCTCATCGGCACCGGCCGCTATGTCTTCAACGAGTGGAAGCAGAGCGAGTACGTCAGCTTCGTGAAGAACGAGAACTTCTGGGGCGACGATCCCGGCGTGGCTGAGGAGATCATCTTCCGGCCCATCCTGGAGTCCGCTTCCCGCGTGGCTGCCCTGCAGAGCGGCGAGATCGACGTGTGTATCGATCCTCCCATCAACGACCTGCAGTTCCTGGAGGAGGACGAAAACGTGGTGGTCCACAACCAGGCCGGCACCCGTCTGTTCTACTTCGGCTTCAACTGCGAGCACGAGCCCTTCGACAACCAGATCCTGCGTCAGGCCATCTCCTGCGCCATCGACAAGCAGACCATCGTGGATGTTGTGCTCCAGGGCTACGGCCAGACCCAGAAGACCGTGGTCAACCGGGGCGTGTGGAGCTTCTACGATGACATGGAGGGCTATGAGTACGACGTGGAGCGCGCCAAGGAGCTGATGGCCGAGGCCGGCTATCCCGACGGCCTGGATGAGCCCGTCACCCTCTATGCCGCCAACTCCTCCCCCTACTCCACCATCGCCCCCATGATCCAGCAGTATCTGTCCGTCATCGGCATCGAGGTGGAGATCGTTACCCGCGACGAGGCCACTCTGAAGGCCGACTGCCAGGCCGGTGAGCACGACCTGTTCCTGTGGCGCTGGAACGTCATCGACCGCCTGGATGAGATCTACACCGAGCTGTTCTCCACCGACTACGCCACCAACTACCACCACTACAGCGATCCCTGGGTGGATGACATGTGCGTCCAGATCCTCACCGAGAAGGACCGCGACACCCGTGAGCAGCTGTCCATTGAGATGCAGGAGTATCTGGTCGAGGCCTGCCCCCAGGTGCCTCTGTACGTGGCCGATCTGGTCATCGCCTACCGTGAGGGCCTGACCGGTCAGTACCTCTTCGGCGGCGGCAACCACAACTGGTCCTGGGCCTACGTCCAGAACTGATCCGGCGTCTGACCCACCGCGCGCCCCTGAGGTGCGTGCGGTGAACCCCGGGAGGGAGCGGACAGCGATTCGCTGTCCGCCCTCTCCCGTGTCCTTCCGGTCCGCGCCGGTATGCTCGCGTCTCCCGCTTTGCGGGGGGCGAAGGGTTCCGCCGCAAGGCGGTGGACGCGGGTATGCCGACGTCTTAGAGGACCGCAATGATCTCCGCGACAATCTCAAGGAAGAGGAGAGAGACAGACACTATGATACGCTATGTACTCAAACGGATCGTATTGATGATCCCGACCATCCTCATCACGTCTCTTCTGATCTACTGGGCCATGGATCTGGCCGGCGGCGATCCGGTAATGACCATCCTGCCGGAAAACGCCACTGTGGAACAGCAGGAGGCGCTGCGGGAGGAGATGGGGCTCAACGACCCCTTCCTGGTGCGGTACCTCCGCTACATGGGCGGTCTGGTCACCGGCGATATGGGTGAGTCCTATGTCACGGACCGCGACGTGTTCCTTACCTTTATGGAGCGCCTGCCCAACACCCTGCTCCTGGGCGGCTCGGCGCTGATCATCGCCTGTATCATCGCTATCCCCCTGGGCATCTGGACAGCCCTGAACCAGAATACCTGGAAGGATACCGGCGGCATGGTCTTCGCGCTGTTCGGCGTGTCCATGCCCAACTTCTGGCTGGGCCTGATGTTCATCCTGCTGTTCTCGATCCAGTGGCAGCTGCTGCCCTCCGGCGGCACGGGAGGCATCGAGTATCTGATCATGCCGGCCGCGACGGTGGGGCTGGGTCTGGCGGCTCTCATCACCCGAACCACCCGCTCCGCCATGCTGGACGTGGTGCGCCAGGACTACATCACCACCGCCAAGGCCAAGGGAGCCCCCCGGAAGCGGGTCATCTATTACCACGCCATGAAAAACGCCATGATCCCCATCGTCACTGCCGTCGGTATGCAGTTCAGCCTGGTCATGACCGGCTCTGCCCTGGCGGAGACCGTGTTCTCCTGGCCCGGCATCGGCCGTCTGGTGTTCGAGTCCATCGCCGCCCGGGATATCCCCATGGTGACGGGCTCCATTATCCTGTGCTGCGTACTCATGAGCATCATCAATCTGGCGGTGGACCTGCTCTACGCCTTCTGCGATCCGCGGATCAAGGCCCAGTATTCCAATAAGGGGTGAGAGACATGAGTGAGATGAAGACAAATACCGCCTCCGCCATGACTATGGAGGAGCTCAAGGAGTTCAAGGGCCGGTCCATGGCCCAGGAGACCTGGCGCCGCCTGCTGAAGAACAAGGGCGCCATCGTGGGCATGATCTTTATGATCCTGCTGGTGGTTATCGCCTGCGCCGGCGACATCATCTATGACTATGAGACCGACGTCATCGGATTCTCCGCGGATCTGAGCCAGGGCCCCAGCCTGAAGCACCCCTTCGGCACGGACCAGATGGGACGTGATGTTTTCGCCCGGGTCATTTACGGCGCCCGCTACTCCCTGATCATCGGCGTGGGCAGCGTGGCCCTGGGGCTGGTGGTGGGCCTGATCCTGGGCTCCCTGGCCGGCTTCTACGGCGGCTTTATGGATCAGCTGGTCATGCGCGCCAACGACATTCTCTACGCCATCCCCAACATCATGCTGGCCGTGGTCATCGTCCAGCTCATCGGCACCAGTGTGTTCAGCCTGGTGGTTGCCCTGTCCATCAGCTCGGCAACCTCCTTCGCCAAGATCACCCGTGCCTCGGTCATGACCATCCAGGGCCAGGAGTACATCGAGTCGGCCTACGCCATGGGCCTGCCCACCTGGAAGATCATCCTCCGCCACGTGATCCCCAACTGTCTGAGCCCCATCATTGTCCAGGTCACCCTGGCCATCGGCAGCAACATCATCTCCGCCTCCTCTCTGAGCTTCCTGGGTGTGGGCGTGCCCACCCCCATGCCGGAGTGGGGAACCATGCTGTCGGATGCCCGCCAGTACATCCGCAGCGCGCCCTGGATGTGTATTTTCCCGGGCCTGGCCATCATGTTCACCGTGCTGGCCCTGAACCTGCTGGGCGACGGCCTGCGGGACGCCCTGGATCCCAAGCTGAAGAGATAAGGGGGTAGGGAAATGTCTGAGAAAACCAACGAGAAGAAGTTTACCGGCGAGAACATTCTGGAGATCAAGGACCTTGTGGTCCACTACGAGACCGACGATGGCTGCGTCCAGGCGGTCAACGGCCTGAGCTTCTCCATCGGCCGGGAGCGGACTCTGGGACTGGTGGGCGAGACCGGTGCCGGCAAGACCACCACCGCTCTCTCCATTTTGAACCTGGTGCCCAGCCCTCCGGGCGTCATCAAGTCCGGCTCCATTGTTCTGGACGGCGAGGATGTGCTGCAGATGAGCGAGAAGGAGCTGGAGCAGATGCGCGGCAACGACGTGGCCATGATCTTCCAGGACCCCATGACCGCTCTGAACCCCGTGATCACCGTGGGCGAGCAGATCGCCGAGAGCATCATGCTCCACGAGCATGTGAGTCAGAAGGAGGCCATGGAGCGGGCCAAGGAGATGCTCAAGCTGGTAGGGATCGCCGAGAGCCGGGCCTATGAGTACCCCCATCAGTTCTCCGGCGGTATGAAGCAGCGGGTGGTCATCGCCATCGCCCTGACCTGCCAGCCCAACCTGCTTATTGCCGACGAGCCCACCACCGCGCTGGACGTGACCATCCAGGCCCAGGTGCTGGATTTGATGCAGGACCTGATCCGCCGCAACCACATGTCCATGCTCCTCATCACCCACGATCTGGGCGTGGTGGCGGAGGTGTGCAACGACGTGGCCGTCATGTACGCCGGCCGCATCGTGGAGATCGGCTCCACCGACGAGGTGTTCAACGCCACGGCCCACCCCTACACCGAGGGCCTGTTCGGCTCCCTGCCCAACCTGAAGGACCAGGGGGAGGAGCTGGAGCCCATCCGCGGCATGATGCCGGATCCTATGCATCTGCCCGAGGGCTGCGCCTTCGCTCCCCGGTGCCCCTACGCCACCGAGGCCTGCTCCGCGTCCGTTCCCTATCTCCGTCCCATGGGCGGCACCCACTTTGTGGCCTGCCACGCCTACGACAGGGAGAACTTCCGGCTGAGGAGGAACCAAAATGGCTGAGAGAAAGATCATTCTGGAAGTCCAGAATCTGACAAAATATTTTGACACCCCCCGGGGCAAGCTCCACGCTGTGGACGGCGTGAACTTCACCATTGAGGAGGGAAAGACCCTGGGCATCGTGGGCGAGAGCGGCTGCGGCAAGTCCACCACCGGCCGCACCATTCTCAAGCTTCTGGAGCCCACCGCTGGTAAGATCATCTTCAACGGCACGGACATCACCAATTACAGCCGCAGCCGTATGCGCCCCATGCGCACGGAGATGCAGATGATCTTCCAGGACCCCTTCTCCTCCCTGGACCCCCGGCAGAGCATCATGCAGCTCATCAGCGAGCCCATCAAGGAGCACAAGCTGCTCAAGAGCCGGACGGACATTGAGAAGCGGACCCTGGAGCTGATGGACATCGTGGGACTGGCCCGGCGCTTTGTCAACACCTTCCCCCACGAGTTGGACGGCGGCCGCCGCCAGCGCATCGGCATCGCCCGGGCCCTGGCGGTGAACCCCAAGCTCATCGTCTGCGACGAGCCGGTCTCCGCCCTGGACGTGTCCATCCAGGCTCAGATCCTGAACCTGCTCAAGCAGCTGCAGCGGGAGATGGGGCTGACATACGTATTCATCACCCACGACCTGAGCGTGGTCAAGTATTTCTCCGACGACATCGCCGTCATGTACCTGGGCCAGATGGTGGAGAAGGCGCCCTCCGCGGAGATTTTCGCCCATCCCACCCACCCCTATACCCAGGCCCTGCTCTCCGCCATTCCCATTCCGGTGGTGGGCAAGGACAGGCCTCCCCGCAAGCTGATCCGGGGCGAGATCACCTCTCCAGTGAATCTGCCCGACCAGTGCCGCTTCCTCAAGCGGTGCGACGCCTGCCAGGAGTGCTGCCAGACGGGGAAGAACCCCCAGCTGGTGGAGATCTCTCCCCAGCACTTCGTGGCCTGCCACCTGGCGAAGTAAAGGGAGTCCTGGCCCCTCATCATAACGCCTCGGGGAGGAGGCGCCGGATCTGCGGCGCTTCCTCCCCAGCTGGTAAAACAGTGATTTGGCGGAGGGCGGACCCGCCGGGGCCGCTCTCTGCCGGTACCCACTAACTGACTGATTTGAGGAGGAGATCACAATGTTCAATTCCATCTCCATGACGCGCTTGGCGGCGTCGGTCGCCAAGGCGATGGACGCCGAGGCCCCCAAGCAGGCGGAGGCCCCCATCCCCTTTGTGGAAGACCTTGTGAAAAACGCCCTGGGCGGCAAGGCGGACCGGGTCATGATCTACAACCCCGACTGCATCCCCATGTGGCTGTACCAGAAGTATACGGAGAAGTTCGCCCCTGTCCTGGCGGCTACCCAGCTGACGGTGCCTGTGGCCACTGTCATGCCCTCCGTGACCCCCGTGTGCTTCGGCACCATGTACACCGGCGCCATGCCCGCCGTCCACGGCATTCGGTCCTATACGAAGCCGGTGATCACCATTGACTCCCTCTTTGATTCCCTGCGCCGCAGCGGGAAGCGGGTAGCCCTGTCCGCGGTGGCGGAGTCCAGCATGGCCCTGATCTTCCAGAACCGGGATATCGACTACTTCCTCACGCCCTACGACGGCGAGGCCACGGAGAAGGGCCTGGAGCTCATCGCCAGCGGGAAATACGACGTGGTGGTGGTCTATAACCAGGAGTACGACGACATGATCCACGACACCGTGCCGGAGTCTCCCCAGGCCATGGCTGCGGTGGATCACCACATCGAGGCCTTTACCCGCCTCACCGCCGCCGTACG
>DVGP01000046.1 GCA_018712665.1 Candidatus Pelethomonas intestinigallinarum
CCCTTTTTCTTTTGGAGGATCAAAACCGCCTCCAAATAGTCCTCGCCAGACGCATAGATCTTCTGTCTCTTGGGCATTTGACTTCCTCCATCAAATGGGCTGAAGATTTTCTGTATTAGGCCTTTACGACAACCAAGTACATCTTGAACCGGGTCACCGCCTTGACCGCATGGGGAATCCCAGCGGGCATGACGATGGCCTCCCCACCATTCAGGGTGTGCGGCGTACCATCGACGGTGATCTCAGCAGTCCCTTCCAGAATCGTCGCCATGGCGTCACCCGGCGCTGCGTGGGTGCTGATGGCCTCTCCGGCGTCAAATGCAAACAGAGTCATTCCCACACCGGGTTTCTGTGCCAGGGTCAAGCTGATGACCTTGCCGTCCTCATATTGGACCTGCTCCTTCAACGCAAAGGGTTGGGCATGAGGTAAATTCTTGATCAGTTCTTCCATGTCTGTCTCCTCCTGGTTCAGTTTTACTGTACGGTGATCTGCAGAAGCTTGAACGGACCCTCCCCGCCGATGGCATGGGTAACGCCGGCAGGGACGGCCATACATGCCCCGGCGCGCAAAACCGTCTCTTTGTCCTCCTGATAAACCGGCATGCTGCCCTCCAGCACATAGTAGAGGGTATCGCCGAAGTATCGCTCCTCGCTGACGCTCTCCCCATCGCCAAAGGCCAACAGCGTCATTTGACAGCGTTCGCTCCGGGAAAGTGCCATGCTCACCACCCGGCCCGGTCGGATCTCGATCAGCTTTGCCAGCTCCTCCGGGTGATCCACAGGCAGATTTCGGAGAAATTCCATGGGGTTCTCCTCCTTTGCAAATTCTCTCTTTCAGTATACCCCGGTTTTGTCGCCGGAGCAACAAAAACGGGCTATTGTGTGATCTGATGAATGATTGTGCGCCGCAGTTCCAGCAGCTCCGGAGATGAGGCGTCCCGCCCCTCCGGGCCGGGGAGGGAATACCACTGCGCCACGGTGGTTGGTCTGGCGGTCAGCACGGCAATGCGGGTGGCCACGGTCAGCGCCTCGTCGATTTCATGGGTAACGAAGAGTACTCCGGGTTTCTCCCGCCGCCAGATGGCCAGCAGCATCGCCACCATTTCCATGCGGATCCCATAATCCAGCCCCTGAAACGGCTCGTCCATCAGGAAGAGCTCCCCGCCGAAGTGAAAGGCCCGGGCCAGCGCGCAGCGGCGGGCCATTCCCCCGGAGAGCTGGCCGGGATAATACCGCGCAAAGCCATCCAGTCCCACTGCGGAAATGAGGGCGCGGACCTCCTCCCGGGGCGCGTCCTCACGCACCAGGCGGATGTTCTCCTCCACCGTGCGCCAGGGGAGCAGCCGGGCGCTCTGGAACATATAGCTCAGCCTGCCCTCCGCGCCCTCCACCGTGCCCTTGTCAGGAGCGGTCAGCCCGGAGATGATATTCAGCAGGGTGGTCTTGCCGCAGCCGGAAGGGCCGATGAGTGCCACGATCTCCCCCTGAGACAACGTAAGAGACAGGTCGGCAAGGACCGGCAGGCCGTCAAAGGCCTTGCTTATCCCCGTGAGTTTCAGCATACCGGCGCCCCCTTCCGACAGCAGATCAGCCGCAGCAGCTTCTGGGTGAGAAAGCACCCCACCACCAGCAGGAACGACCAGGCGATGATGGCGTCCGGCTGGACATTGAGCCGGGCGGAGGTGATGGCGCCGCCGATGCCGCTGTTTGTGGTGAGCACCTCTCCCATCACCGCCAGCTTCCACCCGCCGCCGATGACGATCTCCATGGCGGAGTTGAAGTAGGGGCGGATGGAGGGGAGCGTCACATGGCGCAGGGTCTTCCACCTGGAAAAGCGGTACAGGCGCGCCATCTCCAGCAGCTGCCGGTCCACGCCCCGCACCCCGTGGCTCAGGTTGATGACCACCGTGGGAACCGTGGCTGTTGCCACGATGAAGATGCAGGGCCGTCCGTTGAAGCCGAACCAGACCAGAGCCAGCACCACCCAGCAGACCGGGGGCACCGACTGGAGCACATGGATCAGCGGCGTCCCCACATCCTCCAGCTTGGGGTACAGACCGAACAGCAGCCCCAGCACCGCCCCGGCGGCGATCCCGATCCCCAGGCCGGTCACCAGCCGCAGGAGCGTAGTCCCCACCGTCGGCCAGAAATCCGGCTCCCGGATCAGCTCCGCCAGGGTCGCCGCCACTTGCGGAATGGGCGGCACCACCAGGGGCGGGAAGAAAAGGGCGGCCAGCTGCCAGAGTCCCAGCAGCAGGCCAACCCCCAGGGTGCGGCGGAGCCAGAGTCCCGCCTCAGCCCGCATAGTACAGTCCGTCGTCCGGCAGCGCCCCGCCGATCATGGAGGGGTCAAAGTCGTTGAGCAGCTGGTAGAAGGTGTCCAGCTCCTCTCGGGCATCCTGGGCGCTCTTGAAGGTGAGGCCCATATTCGGAATGGCGGCCTCCACCACAGCGGCGTTCATGTCCAGGTACTCCTCCGCCAGGGCGGCGGCTTCCGCCGGGTTCTCCAGCACCCACTGGGCGCTCTCGGCATAGGCCTCCTGGAACTGGGCCGTCAGCTCCGGATTCCCGTCAATAAAAGTCTGTGTGGTGCCAAACCCGGCGTTGGGGATCATGGTGTCGGTGCCGGTGACCCGCTGCCACTCCTCCTCGAAGCTCAGGGCCCGGCGCACCTCGCTGTTCTGCTTCATGGCGGAGGTGACCTGGGGCTCGATCAGGGTGGCGTACTCCGCCTGACCGGAGGCCAGGAGGCTTGCTACCTCGGCGGTGCTGGCGTAGACCACCTCCACATCCTCGCCCACGGTCAGGCCGGCCTCATTCAGGAAGTACTGGGTCAGGGCGTCCGGAGGGGAG
>DVGP01000009.1 GCA_018712665.1 Candidatus Pelethomonas intestinigallinarum
CGGGCCTTCTCGCCGAAGATGGCGCGCAGCAGGCGCTCCTCGGCGGTCAGCTCGGTCTCGCCCTTGGGCGTGACCTTGCCCACCAGAATGTCGCCGCTCTTGACCTCGGCGCCGATGCGGATGATGCCCCGCTCGTCCAGGTCCTTCAAAGCGTCCTCGCCCACGTTGGGGATGTCCCGGGTGATCTCCTCGGGGCCCAGCTTGGTGTCCCGGGCGTCGATCTCATACTCCTCGATGTGGATGGAGGTGTACACGTCCTCCCGGACCATCCGCTCGTTGAGGAGGACGGCGTCCTCGTAGTTGTAGCCCTCCCAGGTCATGAAGCCCACCAGGATGTTCCGGCCCAGGGCGATCTCGCCCTGATCGGTGGCGGGGCCGTCGGCCAGGACGGTGGGGTCCTCCCACTCGCCCTTCTCGTTCTGGCGCAGGCCGTGGACCCGCTCGCCCACGGACACGATGGGCCGTTGGTTGATGCAGGTGGTGTGGTTGGAGCGGAGGAACTTGATGAGCTTGTACTCCTTGGTCTCCCCGCTGTCGTAGCGGACGGTGACGGCGGTGGCGTCCACCTTGGTCACCACGCCGTCGCCCTCGGCCAGGACCACGATCTCGGAGTCCAGGCAGATCTTGTGCTCCATGCCGGTGCCCACGATGGGGGCCTCGGGCCGGAGCAGGGGCACCGCCTGGCGCTGCATGTTGGCGCCCATCAGGGCCCGGTTGGCGTCGTCGTTGGGCAGGAAGGGGATCATGGCGGTGGCGATGGACACCATCATCCGGGGGCTGATGTCCACGAAGTCCACCCGCTCCCGCTCCACGCCGATGATCTCGTCCCGGTGGCGGCAGGTGATGCGCTCGTTGATGAAGCGGCCCTCCTCGTCGGTGGGCTCGGCGGCCTGGGCCACGATATACTGGTCCTCCACGTCGGCGGTCATGTAGACCACCTCGTCGGTGACCCGGCCGGTGGCGTGGTCCACCTTCCGGTAGGGGGCCTCGATGAAGCCGTACTCGTTGATCCGGGCGTAGGTGGCCAGGTAGTTGATCAGGCCGATGTTGGGGCCTTCAGGGGTCTCAATGGGGCACATGCGGCCGTAGTGGCTGTAGTGGACGTCGCGCACGTCCATGCTGGCCCGCTCCCGGCTCAGACCGCCGGGGCCCAGGGCGCTGAGGCGCCGCTTGTGGGTCAGCTCCGCCAGGGGGTTGGTCTGGTCCATGAACTGGCTCAGGGGGGAGGAGCCGAAGAACTCCTTGATGGCGGCGGTGACCGGCCGGATGTTGATGAGGGACTGGGGGGTGACCACGTCCAGGTCCTGAATGGTCATCCGCTCCCGGATCACGCGCTCCATGCGGGAAAAGCCGATGCGGAACTGGTTCTGCAGCAGCTCGCCCACGCACCGCAGCCGACGGTTGCCCAGGTGGTCGATGTCGTCCTTCACCGTCAGGCCCTTGGCCAGGGCGTTCATATAGTTGATGGACGCCAGGATGTCGTCCACAATGATGTGCTTGGGCACCAGGTCGTCCCGGCGCATCCGGATGGCGTCCTTCAGCTCCTCGCCCTGGTACTGCTCCAGCAGCTCCTGGAGCACGGAGAAGCGGACCCGCTCCTTGATGCCGCACTCGCTCTCGGGGTCGAAGTCCACGTAGCGGCTGAGGTCGCACATGTGGTTGGAGAAGATCTTCAGGGGCTTGCCGTCCACGTCCACGGTGACCTCGTTGACGCCGATGGCGTCCAGCTCCCGGGCCTCCGCGCGGGTGAGGATGTGGCCCTCCTCGAAGAGGATCTCGCCGGTGGCGGGGTGGGCCACCGGAGCCAGGAGGGCGTGGTCCGCCGCCCGGACCCACAGGGCCAGCTTTTTGTTGAACTTGTACCGGCCCACCATGCTCAGGTCGTAGCGGCGGGGGTCGAAGAAGAGGTTGTGGAGCAGGGTCTCGGCGGAGTCCACCGTGGGGGGCTCGCCGGGGCGCAGCTTCCGGTAGATCTCCAGCAGAGCCTCCTCATAGCTCTTGCAGGCGTCCTTCTCCATGGTGACGCGGATGGTGGGATCGTCGCCGAAGTAGTCCAGGATCTCGCCGTCGGTCTTCAGGCCGATGGCCCGGATCAGGCAGGTGATGGGCAGTTTCCGGTTCTTGTCGATGCGGACCCAGAACATCTCGTTGGCGTCGGTCTCATACTCCAGCCAGGCGCCCCGGTAGGGGATGACGGTGGAGGTGAGGATAGGCAGGTCGGTCTTGGGATCGACCTCCTTGCCGTAGTAGATGCCGGGGGAGCGGACGATCTGGGAGACCACCACGCGCTCGGCGCCGTTGATGACGAAGGTGCCGGACTTGGTCATCAGGGGGAAGTCCCCCATGAAGATCTCCTGCTCCTTGATCTCCTCCGTCTCCCGGTTGCGCAGGCGCACGCTGACCTTCAGCGGGGCGGCGTACGTGGCATCCCGGGCCTTGCACTCCTCCACGCTGTACTTGGGCGGCTCGTCCATGCTGTAGTCGATGAAGCTCAGCTCCAGGGTCCCGCCGTAGTCCCCGATGGAGCCCACGTCGGCGAACACCTCCCGCAGTCCGGTGTCCAGGAACCACTGGTAGGAGGTCTTTTGGATCTCCAGCAGGTTGGGCATGGGCATGATCTCCTCATGCCGGGCAAAATTTTTCCGCAGCGTCTTGCCGTAGAGTTTGTCCTTAGCCATCTTGATTCACTCATCTACCTTTCTTGCGCCGCCCGGCCCTGACCCAGAGGCCGCCGGCGCAGTCTGTGACCCGTCCGCCATGATACGCCCGGGGCTGTTGATACTTTTATCGCAATTCCCTCTTGCGTTTTCTGTTGGGAACTGCTATACTGTGGGTAAGAAGTGGGAGTATCCCCACACCTCCCCACGAGATAAGCAACTTAGTTTACCATGCCATTTTTTGTTTGTCAAGGATAACTTTACTTTTTCGGCCGGGCCCGCGCCCGGTCGTTGTTTTTTTGATTGGACCTTCTTCCTTTTCCGGTCCAAAGCGGGCCGCGCGTACTTCGGCGGACCATGATAATCGCATAATTTTTTGTAATTATAATGTATAGCGCATGGCGCATCCCGCGAGCCGACGCGTGCAAGCCCTTTTTTCGCCAGCTTCCTTCAAAAAATTACCGACGGCGCCACGGGCATAAAGGGGCGGACGGTGCACATGCTATGGGTGCGACAAGGGCGGAGAAAACAGTACCTGCCCTGTGGCAAAGCTGGGAGGCGAAAGGGCAGGCGCGGCACTCCGCTCCTCTCTTTTTCAGCCCGGTCCGCCACCGCAAAAATGGAGAAGGAGAAAACGTATCATGTCTAAGAAGAGCAATCGCATCAACGTCCCCGAGGCCCGCGAGGCCATGGACAAGTTCAAGATGGAGGCTGCCAACGAGGTTGGCGTCAACCTCAAGCAGGGCTACAACGGCGACCTGACCTCCCGTGAGGCTGGTTCCGTGGGCGGCCAGATGGTCAAGAAGATGACGACCATACGAACTATGAGCTATATGAGACAGAACCGGACAGCCATTGGGCATCAATGGCAAGTGATATATCAGGCAGATGTATGTCTTTAAGCATAAAGCAAAAGATCATCTGGGCAGCCCTTTAGTGGATGCTCAGATGATCTTTTTGGCTCATCTTTATTTTTGCGAGATTGTTGAACTCAAACCAGCACTCCCCTGCATGTGAAAACGAATCTGGTGTCAGTTGATATCTTATTTTCTTTGATTTTCAGGAATTTTGGGATGATGCGGTGTAGCGAAATATCCGAACGGTCATCGCCACAACCTGGAGATGGGACCCGGAGTTCCTGGTGCAATGGGGATCCGCCCAGTCCTTTCCGCGGAAGCCAGTATCGAGCCGCTTCCTGTACATCCTGGTCGAACGCATGTCCAGCTAAGGCATCTGGCAGAGCCTTTATTTTCCTCCCCGATCCCCAGCAGCCAGTCCACCGCCTGTATCACCTTATGGGTACGCAACGGAACCAGTGTTGTACGCTTTTTAAAGCCGAACGAGTTCGGTTTACGCTGATAAGGAAGCATTTACAACAACTTAAGGAACCACACAGAAGC
>DVGP01000047.1 GCA_018712665.1 Candidatus Pelethomonas intestinigallinarum
GCCGGAGTTCTTTGAGGAGAACCGACTGCCGGCCCACTCCGATCACCGGTATGCCCTGGCGGACGGGACGCCGGCGAGGCTGAGCCTCAACGGCCCCTGGCACTTCCACTACGCGGAGAACTACGCCGGGACGATCCCGGACTTTTTCGCCCCGGAGGTGGACTGCCGGGGCTGGGCCACCATCCCCGTCCCCGCCCACATCCAGATGGAGGGTTACGGCGCGCCCCAGTACGTCAACGTCCAGCACCCCTGGGACGGCTGGGAGGACCTGGGGCCGGGAGAGGTCCCCGCCCGGCACAACCCGGTGGGCAGCTATGTCAAGTATTTCACCTTGCCGGAGGCCTGGCGGGGGAGGCCCGTCTATATCAGCTTCCAGGGGGCGGAGAGCGGCCTGGCGGTGTGGTGCAACGGCCAGTATGTGGGCTACGGGGAGGACGGCTTCACCCCCTCGGAGTTCGACCTGACCCCCTACCTGACGGCGGGGGAGAACAAGCTGGCGGTCCAGGTGTTCCAGTGGACCAGCGCCAGCTGGTGCGAGGACCAGGACTTCTTCCGTTTCTCCGGCCTGTTCCGGGAGGTGTACCTCTACACTGTCCCCGCCGCCCACCTCTGGGACCTGAAGCTCACCACGGAGCTGGACGACGGCTTCTCCAGGGGTGTGCTCCATATCCACACCCGGACCCAGGGGGCCTCCGCCTGCCTTTGCCGCCTCTATGACGGAGAGCGGCTGGTTGCCGAGGATACCGGGCTGGAGGACATCGCCCTGGCGGTGGAGGGGCCGAAGCTGTGGAGCGCGGAGAAGCCGCATCTCTACCGCCTGGAGATCGCCGTCCGGGATCAGGACGGGGTTGCCGCGGAGACCGTCACCGGGACGGTGGGCTTCCGCCGGTTCGAGATCCGTGACGGGCTGATGCTGCTCAACGGGAAGCGGATCGTCTTCAACGGGGTGAACCGCCACGAGTTCTCCGCCGCTGGTGGCCGCTGTCTCACAGAGGATGAGATGGAGCGGGATGTGATCACCATGAAGCGCAGCAACATCAACGCCGTCCGCACCAGCCACTACCCCAACCAGACCGCCTTCTACCGCCTGTGCGACCGGTACGGGCTGTATGTCATCGACGAAATGAATCTGGAGTCCCACGGCTCCTGGGGCCTCATGGACATGGGGAAGATCCGGCGGGAGGAGCACGTCCCCGGGGACGATCCCCGCTGGGAGCCCATGGTCCTCAGCCGGGCGGAGGCCATGTACCAGCGGGACAAGAACCACCCGTCGGTGCTGATCTGGTCCCTGGGCAACGAGTCCGCCGGCGGAAAGAATTTCCTGACCGCCAGCCGGTATTTTCACGGCGTGGACAGCCGCCCCGTCCACTATGAGAGCGTCATCCACGATCCCCGGTACCCGGAGACCTCCGACATCCTCAGCAGCATGTATTTCCCTGCCGAGCGGATCCGGGACATGCTGGCGGAGGACAGCTCCCGGCCCGCCATCAGCTGCGAGTACGGCCACGCCATGGGCAACTCCTTCGGTGGCCAGAAGCGGTACATCGACCTGGCGGAGGAGGTCCCCGCCTACCAGGGTGGCTTCATCTGGGACTACATCGACCAGGCCATCACCAAGCGAGACCGGTACGGCCAGGCATTTCTGGCCTACGGCGGGGACTTTGACGACCGGCCCACGGACTACGAGTTCTGCGGGGACGGCCTGGTGTATGGAGACGACCGCGCCCCGTCCCCCAAGATGCAGGAGGTGAAGTACCTGTATCAAGGCCTGCGGGTCCAGATAAATGACCGCGCTGTTGCTGTCGCCAACCGGTATCTGTTCACCGACGCGGTGGAATTCGACTGCATGGTCCGTCTCCACCGGCAGGGGGAGCTGGTCTCCGAGGCACCCATGGAGGTTCGGGCGGCCCCCGGGGAGACGGCGGACTGCCCCCTGCCCCTGTGGCCGGAGGCGTTGGACGACGAGTACACGGTGACGGTGTCCTTCCGTCTGCGGGAGGACGCGCCCTGGGCTCCGGCGGGGCATGAGGTGGCCTTCGGCCAGCGTGTCCTGGGGAAGATTCCCCCCATCGTCCACCCCCAGGGGGACCTGGAGGTCATCGACGGCGGGTGGAACATCGGCGTCATCGGGGAGCACTTCCGTCTGCTGTTCTCCAAGAGCCAGTGCGGCCTGGTCTCCTATCAGTACGGGGGCCGGGAGCTGCTCAAGTCCATCCCCAGGCCCAACTTCTGGCGGGCTCCCACGGACAACGACCGGGGGGCCTACCTCCCGGGCCGCTTCGCCCAGTGGAAGGCGGCCAGCCTCTACGGCACCGCCAAGCCTATGCCCTACAGCGTCCCGGACATGAAAAACGACGACGCCATGGCTGTGGAGCGGGGGAGTGGTTGGGTCCGTGTGACCTTCCGCTATCTGCTGCCCACACAGCCCCGGACGGCCTGCGCCCTGTCCTACCGGGTTTTTGCCGACGGTACGGTGGAGGCCATCCTGGACAGCGACGCCGGGAAGGTGTTAGGCCCCATGCCGGAGTTCAGCCTGCTGCTGAAGCTGGACGCGGACTTCGACCGCCTGCGCTGGTATGGCCGGGGGCCGGAGGAGACCTACCGCGACAGAAAGCAGGGGGGAAAGGTGGGGCTCTACGAGAACCGGGTGGCGGACAACGTGGCCCGGTATCTGCGGCCCCAGGAGTGCGGAGGCCACGCCGACGTCCGCTGGGCCTCCGTGACGGATAAAAACGGCCTGGGCTTGCTGTTCACCTGCCCGGAGGGCATGGATTTCTCCGCCCTGCCCTACACCCCGGAGGAGCTGGAGAGCGCGGCCCACCCCAACGAGCTGCCGCCGGTCCACTGCACCGTGGTCCGGGCAGGATACCAGATGGGCGTGGGGGCCGACAACAGCTGGGGGGCGGTGCCCATGCCGGAGGACATGCTTCCGGCGGACCATATGACCTTCCGCGTCGCCTTCCGGGGGATCGGGGGCGGCGGGCGGTGACGGCCGCCCTTGCCCCGTCGGGCCATCTGTGCTATAGTGTGAGCCAACATGAAAAACACCCAGGGAGGAGCCAGTTATGATCGATCTGCGGGAGCACCATCTCTTTGATGGGGGCATGGGCACCATGCTCCAGGCCGCGGGCCTGGAGGCCGGGGAATGCCCGGAGCGGCTGAACCTGACCGCCCCGGAGACTGTGGCCGCCGTCCACGCCGCCTACGCCGCCGCCGGGGCGGACATCATCACCGCCAACACCTTCGGAGCCAGCCGGCGGAAGCTGGGGGAAGACCCGGCCCCCTATATCGCCGCCGGGGTGGCCCTGGCGAAACAGGCTGGAGCCCCCTACGCCGCCCTGGACGTGGGGCCCCTGGGGGGATTGATGGCGCCCTTCGGGGACATGACCTTCGACGAGGCCTACGGCCAGTTCACTGAGATCGTCCGGGCCGGGGCCGCCGCCGGGGCGGACCTGGTCCTTATCGAGACCATGAGCGATCTGCTGGAGGCCAAGGCCGCCCTCCTGGCGGCGAAGGAGCACACGGACCTGCCGGTGTTCGTCACCATGACCTTCGGGGAGGACGGCCGGACCTTCCTGGGCACGGACCCGGCCTGTGCCGCCGTGACGCTGACCAGCCTGGGGGCCGACGTGGTGGGCATCAACTGCTCCCTGGGGCCGGCGGAGCTGGCCGGGGCCCTGGAGGCCATGCTGGCCGTCACGGACCGGCCCGTCATGATCCAGCCCAACGCCGGCCTGCCCCGCCTGGAGGGCGGGGAGACGGTCTTTGACGTGGGGCCGGAGGAGTTTGCCCGGTGGGGCAAAACATTTCTGGACATGGGGGCTGCCATCCTGGGGGGCTGCTGCGGCACCACACCGGACCACATCCGGGCGTTGGCCCCCCTGCTGCGGGGCCGGAAGCCCCGGCAGCGCCAAGCGGAGGAGGCGGTCAGCCGCTTCTGCGGCTGGCAGGGGAGCCGGGCCATGGCCCTGGACTCCGTCGCCGCCGTGGGGGAGCGAATCAACCCCACCGGCCGGCGGAAGCTGAAGGAGGCCCTGTACGCCAAGAACTGGGACTACGCCGGGGAGCTGGCCCTCCAGGAGCAACAGGAGGGGGCGGACTTCCTGGTGGTCAACGCTGGCCTCCCGGACATCGACGAGGGGGAGGCTCTGCCCAATCTGGTCCTGGCTATCCAGCGGGTGTCGCCCCTGCCCCTGGTCATCGACTGCTCCGACCCCGCCGCCCTGGAGCGGGCTCTCCGGGTCTGCCGGGGCAGGCCCATCCTGAACTCCGTCAATGGGGAAGCGGAGAGCATGGCCGCCATGCTGCCCCTGGCCGCCAAGTATGGCACGGGGCTGGTGGTCCTGGCTCTGGACGGCGGCGGCATCTCCGACGACCCTCACTGCCGCCGGGACACCGCTCTCCGGGTGGCCCAGGCGGCCCAGGCGGCGGGGGTGCCCCAAAACGCCATCTTCATCGACTGCCTGGCTATGGCCGCCTCTGTCAGCCAGGACGTGGTCCTGGCCACCCCGGAGGCCATCCGCCTGGTCCGGCAGGCGGGGTACCGGACCATCCTGGGGGTGTCCAACGTCAGCCACGGCCTGCCGGGCCGGGACGGGCTCAACCAGGCCTTCCTGGCGGTCTGTCTGGCGGCGGGGCTCAACGTGCCCATCGTCAACACCGCCTCCCGGGGGATCATGGACACTCTGGCCGCCTGCCGGGTCCTCACCGGGGAGGACAGGGGCTGCGCCGCCTACATCGCCGCCCATCAGGCTGCCGCCGACACCGCAGGCAAGCCGGCGGAGCCGGCTCCGGTTTCGGAGGCGGAGACGCTGGAGGACTATATCATCAGCGGCCGGAAGGAGATGGTCCCCGCCGCCGTGGAGGCCCTCCTGGCGGACCGCGAGCCTTTGGAGGTCATCAACGGCTGCATCATCCCCGCCCTGGACCGGGTGGGGGAGGGGTATGAGCGGGGCACCCTGTTCCTGCCCCAGCTCATGGCCTCCGCCGAGGCGGTGAAGGCCGCCTTCGACGTGCTCCGGAGCCGTCTGCCCCAGGGGACTGGGGACAAGGGCACCATCATCCTGGCCACCGTCAAGGGGGACATCCACGACATTGGCAAAAACATCGTGAAGATGCTCCTGGAGAACTACGGCTATCACATAGTGGACCTGGGCCGGGACGTGGGGCCGGAGACGGTGGTGGAGGCCGCACTCCGCACCGGTGCGCCCCTGGTGGGGCTCTCCTCCCTGATGACCACCACCGCCCAGAACATCGCCGTTACCATCCGGGCCCTCCGGGAGGCCGGGGCCCAGTGCAAGATCATGGTGGGCGGGGCAGTGGTCACCCAGTCCTTCGCCGACCAGATCGGCGCGGACTTCTACACCAAGGACGCCGCCCAGTCCGCCAAAGTCGCCGCCCAGGTGCTGGGGGGATAACATTAAGTCTACACCCTTTTCTTTTGAAAAAGAAAAGGGTCAAAAGAAAACCTTTTCGGCAAAACTCCGTTTTGCCTTTGGAAATTCAAAAGGATGAAAACCTTGAGAAAACGATGGAAGATATGCTTGGCGGCGGGGGCGGTTTTGGCGGCTCTGGCGGTCTGGGCGCTGTGGACGGGCCTTGCGGTGAGGACGTACACGCTGGAGACGGCAAAGCTTGACCAGCCGGTGCGGCTGCTCCTGCTGACGGACCTCCACAGCACGGTCCACGGCCGGGATCAGCGGGCCCTCATCGATCTGGTTCGGGCCCAGGCTCCGGACGCCGTCCTTCTGTCCGGGGACATTGCCGACGACGAGGTGCCCCACCGGGGGACGGAGCTGCTGCTGGAGGCTGTGGCGGGGGAGTACCCCTGCTTCTATGTCACCGGCAACCACGAGTTCTGGGCGGAGGGCACGGAGGAGATCCTGGAGATGTTCCGGCGCTATGGCGTCACCGTCCTGGCGGGGACATGGAGCGACCTCACGGTCCGGGGCCAGACCATCCGGATCTTTGGCGTGGATGACCCGGAGGGATTCGAGGCCGCGCCCGGGGAGGCGGTCCCGGCGGGGTGGCTGGAACAGTGGGAGACCTGCCGGGCGGGGCTGGAGGAGGGGACGTTCTCCGTCCTCCTCAGCCACCGGCCGGAGCTGACGGAGCTCTACCGGGGCAGCGGCTTTGACCTTGTTGTCTCCGGCCACGCCCACGGGGGACAGGTGCGGGTCCCGCTCCTGCTGAACGGCCTCTACGCCCCCAACCAGGGGTTCTTCCCCCGGTATGCCGGAGGGCTTTACGACTTGGACGGCACCGCCCTGGCGGTCAGCCGGGGCCTCTCCATCAGCCGCCTGCCCCGGGTATTCAACCCGCCGGAGGCGGTGGTCATCGACCTTGTCCCGGCGGGGTAAGTTCAAGGCCCGTGGCGTTTTGCCTTCGCGGACATCATATCTTTCCCCATGACACAATCTTGCATTTTAATGAAACAGATGTTAGAATATCTCCGTATGCCGGCGGAGGGCCGGCGGGGGAGGAGGGGAGAAGCGGCATGAGGATATTGGGCGTGGACCCCGGTGTGGCCACCATCGGCTTCGGCCTCATCGAGGCGGACCGGGGCAGCCAGCGCCTGCTGCGCTATGGGGTCATCACCACCCCCGCCGGGCTGCCCCTCTCCAACCGCCTCTACCAGATCTCCCAGGATATGGAGGAGCTGCTTAGCGCCTTTCATCCCGACGAGGCGGCGGTGGAGGAGCTGTTTTTCTCCAAGAATATCACCACCGGCATCGCCGTGGCCCATGGCCGGGGCGTAATCCTTCTGGAGCTGGAGCGGGCGGGGATTCCGGTGTACGAGTACACCCCCATGCAGGTGAAGCAGGCGGTGGCGGGCTACGGCGGAGCGGAGAAGCGGCAGGTCATGCTCATGACCCAGCGGCTTTTGAAAATGGGGGAGATCCCCCGGCCAGACGACGCCGCCGACGCCCTGGCCATCGCCATCTGCCACGGCCGCAGCGCCACCAGCCTGCTGAACACCGAGCGGGTCTTCGATCCCCGGAAATATGACACCCGATAAAAGGTGAGCTTTATTTATGATAAACAAAAGCAAAGCGGAGCTTTGCGTAAAAAGTTCTTTAAGTGCCCTGCGGGTAGTGATCCTTTTTCTTGCAAGAAAAAGGATGTATACCTAGCGATGAGAAAGGAACGCCATGTATTACTATGTCTCCGGCGAGGTGGCCCATGTGGAACCCTATCTGGCGGTCATCGACTGCGGGGGGGTGGGCTACGCCTGCCGTACCACAACCTTCACCCTCTCCCAGATCAAGAAGGGTGACAAGGCAAAGCTCTTTACATATCTCAGCGTCCGGGAGGACGCCATGGACCTCTACGGCTTCGCCTCGTCGGAGGAGCTGAAGCTGTTCCAGCAGCTCATTTCCGTCTCCGGCGTGGGGCCCAAGGCGGCCCTCAGCATTCTCTCCGCCGGGACCCCGGCCAATCTGGCCCTGGCCATCATCACCGGGGACGAGAAGGCCCTCACCGCCGCGGCGGGCGTGGGCAAAAAGCTGGCCCAGCGGATCATCCTGGAGCTGAAGGACAAGCTGACCAAGGGCCAGACCGTCTCCGCCGCCGGGGAGAGCGTGGCGGGCCCGGCGGTGACCATCATCCCGCAGAACAAGCTCTCCGAGGCCAGCGCCGCCCTGGCGGTTCTTGGCTACTCCCAGGCGGAGATCAACGTGGCCCTTAAGGGCATCGACATCGACAATCAGAGCCTGGAGCAGATCATACGCCTGGCCCTGAAGAATATGATGAAGCCGTAGAGGGAAAAGAACGTGGAGGAACACAGAAAGACCAAAACCGTGGTCAAGAGCGGCATCACCTTCGGTACCTGCCTGGCCATGGTCATCTCTTACACCAACTGGCACAGTGTGGGCTGGGCCATCGTTCACGGCCTGCTCAGCTGGCTCTATGTGATCTACTACATCATCCGCTACTGATCCGGCGGGGAAGGGAGGAAGCGTGTGAGCATCGACTTTTCCGGCGGCAGCGAGTTTGAGCCCCAGGAGCCCCTGGTCACTACATCTCTGACCCGGGAGGACGAGGGGGAGTACTCCCTGCGGCCCAAGACCCTGCGGGAGTATATCGGCCAGGAGAAGGCCAAGGGGAACCTGGAGGTGTTCATCCAGGCGGCCAAGATGCGCTCCGAGCCCCTGGACCACGTCCTGCTCCACGGCCCTCCGGGCCTGGGCAAGACCACCCTCTCCGGCATCATCGCCAACGAGATGGGGGTCAACATCCGCATCACCTCCGGCCCCGCCATCGAGAAGGCCGGAGACCTGGCGGCGCTGCTGACCAATCTCAACGAAAATGACATCCTCTTCGTGGATGAGATCCACCGCCTCAACCGCTCGGTGGAGGAGGTGCTCTATCCCGCCATGGAGGACTACGCCATCGACATCATCATCGGCAAGGGACCCTCCGCCAACTCCATCCGCCTGGACCTACCCCGGTTCACCCTCATCGGGGCCACCACCCGGGCGGGGCAGCTTTCCGCGCCATTGCGGGACCGGTTCGGCGTGACGCTGCGTCTGGAGCTCTACACCCCGGAGGAGCTGGCCCTCATCGTCACCCGCTCCGCCGGCATCCTGGACGCCCCCATCGAGCCCGAGGGGGCCATGGAGATCGCCCGGCGCAGCCGGGGCACCCCCCGGATCGCCAACCGGATGCTTCGCCGGGTCCGGGACTTCGCTCAGGTGGTGGGGGATGGAGTCATCACCAGGGAGCTGGCCGACAAGGCCCTCACCGCCCTGGAGGTGGACCGCCTTGGGCTGGACAACATCGACCGGCGGATGCTCCGGGCCATCATCGAGTACTACGGCGGAGGCCCCGTGGGCCTGGAGACCCTGGCCGCCACCATCAACGAGGAGGCCGTCACGCTGGAGGACGTCTACGAGCCCTACCTCATGCAGATCGGCTTCCTCACCCGGACCCCCCGGGGCCGGTGCGTCACTGCCAAGGCCTATGAGCACCTGGGGCTGCGGTTCCCCGGAAGCGGGGAAATGGAGCAGATGACGCTTTGACTTTTTTGATCCGCCCGTGCCGGGGCATCTGGCCGATGTAGGGCTGAAGCGCGTTTCGCCGGGCGGGTGGGGGAGAAATATTTTTCTTCACCGGGTATTGCGATTCTATTCGCAATCTCCCGGGGCTTCCAGCCCGTACCCCGGGGTACTTTTCCCTCGCCGGAAAAGTACCCAAAAGGGCGTATAGGGGGCAAGTATGCCCCCTATGGACCCCCTTGTGTTGGTTTTATTTCGCCGCGGCTGCTTCAAGTCTTTCGACGGTGCCTGCTGCCGCGCCGGTGGATTTTTGCCTCTGATCCACAGACTGGCCCTTCGGTCTCCACCCCTTGCGGAGGATATTTCGTGACGTTTTATCCTGCGTGAATGTTGGAGGTCGGAGACGGCGGGGTGCGTTAGCCGAGGCATTCTGCTTTTTGGAGAAAGCTGATGACAGACTATAGCGCATATTTTGATCAATTCTGCGGGGAGAATCACATAGAGATCGGGCTGTCTTACGAAATGCCGGAGGGATATGAAACGGCCTTCGGGTCTTTTGACGTGGTGCGCCGCGCTCTCTTTTTGAATCTGCCTGTGCTTCAAAGTGCTCCGGAGCACGAAGCTCTGTTTTACCTCTGCCATGAGCTGCGCCACGCGTTGCAGTATTTGCGTCCGGAGCTGTTTGACGAGCTGATCCAAACAAGCCGCTATTATGTGGTCCTCTATGACGGTGTCTGCTATAAGCTGGTGGGCGATTCCTGGAAGAAATGTATTCTGAGCGGCAGTGAAGAATATTTTAGAGACGCCTATTTGAGTTTACCGTACGAGATGGACGCGAACCTGTACGCTTATCAGAAGGTTCAAGAAATCGTCGGCGGCTCACCTGAGCTGGAAAAGCTGTACTCATTTTGGATGCCAAGGAGAAGATT
>DVGP01000048.1 GCA_018712665.1 Candidatus Pelethomonas intestinigallinarum
CACATGGCCCACGAGCTGAAGACCCCCCTGGCGGTGATCCACTGCTGCTGCGAGGGGCTGCGGGAGGACATCGCCCCGGAGAAGCGGCGGCAGTACCTGGACACCATCCTGTCGGAGGCGGAGGAGCTGGACGCCATGGTGCTGGAGATGCTGGACCTGAGCCGCCTGGAGGCCGGAAAGGTCAAGCTCTCCCGGGACGACTTCGACCTAGCGGAGATGGCCCGGGCCGTGTTCCGGCGGCTGGAGGCCGCGGCGGCGGACCGGGAGCTGACGGTGGAGCTTTCGTGTGGCGATCCCTGTCCGGTGTCCGCCGACGAGGGCCGGCTGCGCCAGGCCATGGGCAACCTGGCGGCCAACGCCGTGCGCTACGCCCCGGCGGGGAGCACGGTTCGGGCCCGGGTCTGGCGGGAGGGGAACTGGACCTGCTTCGCCGTGGAGAACGACAGCCCGCCCTTCACCCGGGAGGAGCTGGAGAAGATCTGGGAGCGGTTCTATCGCCGTGAGGAGGACCGCTCCGGCCGGGGTACCGGCCTGGGGCTTGCCATCACCCGGCAGATCGTGGAGCTCCACGGCGGCCGCTGCCGGGCGGAGAACATCCCCGGCGGGGTCCGCTTCCAGCTGAGCGTCCCCAACTGACCCGCTTTCAGGGCGCTCCACACGCGAAACTTCGTCTCGCGTAAAGGTGTTCTTTTTATCCTTTTTGCTATAAAAGGATGGATTCCTCACCCCCCTTTTCGAGGCTTTTCCCGCCGTCTGTGTGGTACAGTGGGAAAAACGGGCCTGTCCCGGGAAAGGAGGGGAGGAGCATGTCCACTGTCCAGGCTCTGACGGAGCTCAGCCATCGGGCCGACGAGGTGGCCGCCTTCTGCCGGGAGACCGGCGAGCCCATCCAGGTCACCCACCTGGCGGGCGATGACCTGGTGCTCATGAGCGTGGAGGCCTACCGGCGGCAGCGGGAGCTGGCCGTCTCGGAGGCACGGCGTCAGGCCGCCGAGGAGGCCCGCCGGCCCCTGCTGGAGGCCGCCCGGCGTCTCCAGATCTGCCGGCACCCGGCGGCGGAGTGAGGGGCTCCGCCGCCGCGGCGGGACCGGCTTTACACATTTCGCTCGAGACCTTACATTTTTCGCCACTTTGGGCTGGCCGCTTCCAAAAAAAGGAAGGCGGCCAGCCCAAATATTTCTTGACATGCGGGACCTCAGGTGTTATAGTTGAGTTTGTCAGAAAATGTACGAATTGTTCGCTGCTGAATGTGAGTCAATTCCCATCTTTGACTTGCATTCCGCGGCTTTTCTTTATGCGACGCGCGGGCAATCCATATGAAACTGGCAAATCATTTTTTTGATGGAATAGGAGGAAAAACATCATGACTGGCACTGTCAAATGGTTCAACGCGGAGAAGGGCTACGGCTTTATCTCCAACGACGAGGGCGGCGACGACGTGTTCGTCCACTTCTCCGCCATCCAGGGTACTGGCTATCGCTCCCTGAACGAGGGGCAGAAGGTCAGCTACGAGGTGGAGCAGGACCCGAAGAACACCGGTAAGCTGCGGGCTGTCAACGTGGCGGCTATCTGATGCGCCGCGAAAGGGGCGGGGTGCGAGGCACCCCGCCCCTTCTCCTTGTCCTGAAATCCATCTGTCTATGGAACTTTCACCTATCTCACAGTTCTCCCACCGGTCTGGGCCGCCAAACTTGGCATGGGAGAACAACCCCTCCGCCTTGACTTCTCACCGCCGCCTTGTTAAGATAAGTTTGTATGAGCCTACGACTTGCGTAAAGGAGGCGTCGCTGTGAGCCAGCTGGAAGCCAGCAACAAGTATGCCCAGGCCTTGAAGGCCGGGCAGAAGACATACCGTGAGTGCGTCCTCAAGGGCCGCTACCCCTACCTGCAGATCCTGGATGAGATTTTAAGCGACTCCATGGTGGCCGGGCAGGTAGACCTGGGAGTCATCGACATTCCCGCTGATCAGATCGTGGGAACCAAAACCGTGGGGCGGCGCACCGCCTTCGCCGCGGACTTCATGCCTCTGCTGGCCCCGGACACGGAGTTTGCCTCCAAGTGGGTGAATCTGTGCGCCGCTCACCTCAGCGAGGAGGGCATTCGGGACCCCATCCGGTGCTATGAGTACATGGGCCGCTTTTACGTCCAGGAGGGCAATAAGCGGGTCAGCGTCCTCAAGAGCTTCGACGCCCCCTCCATCCCCGGCTATGTGACGCGGGTGATCCCCGCCTACTCCGAGGACACGGCGGTGCGGATTTACTATGAGTTTCTGAGCTTTTACCGGCTCAGCGGGATCTACCAGGTCTATTTCAGCCGCCTCGGGGGCTTTGTCAAGCTCCAGGCCGCCCTGGGCTTTGACCCCGACCACGTGTGGACGGAGGAGGAGCGGCGGCGCTTCCTGGCCGGCTTTTACTACTTCAAGGAGGCCTTTATCAAGCTGGGAGGCCGGGACCTGCACCTGACCCCCGCCGACGCCCTGCTGGTGTGGCTTCAGGTCTATCCCATCGAATCTGTCCGGAAGCTGCCGCTGACGGACATCGGCAAAAACCTGGCGGCCATGTGGTCCGACGTGAAGGCGGCGGCCCAGGCGGAGCCCATCGCCGTCAGCACCGCTCCGGAAGTTTCCCACCCCAAAAGCCTGATCAGCCGCCTGTTCGGCTCCGTCCTTCTGCCCAACCACCTGGATGTGGCCTTCATCAACCGCCCCGACCCGGTCCACAGCAACTGGATCACCGCCCATGACCTGGGCCGCCAAGCCATGGAGCAGGCTCTGAGCCGGGAGGTCACGGTGCGGTCCTACAATCTGAAGCCCGGGGATGACGTGGACGCCGCCATGGAGCAGGCGGTGGCTGACGGAGCTCAGGTCCTTTTCGCTACCACCGCCCCTCTGATCTCCTCCTGCCGCAAGCTGGCCGTCCGCCACCCGGAGGTCCATATCCTCAACTGCTCCGTGGCCATGCCCTATCCAGGGGTCCGGACCTACTACAGCCGGATCTACGAGGGCAAGTTCATCACCGGGGCCATCGCCGGGGCCATGGCCCGGGGGGACCGGATCGGCTACATCGCCAGCAACCCCATCTTCGGCGTCCCCGCCAGCATCAACGCCTTTGCCCTGGGGGCCCGGCTGACCAATCCCAGGGCGAAGATCCTCCTCTCCTGGTCCTGCGTCAGCGAGGACCCCATCGGGGATCTGCTCCGGCAGGGGGTGGATATCATCTCCAACCGGGATATCCCCACCCCGGACCAGCCCCAGGGGAACTGGGGCCTGAGCCAGGTGGGTCCCGCGGGGGACCTGATCCCCCTGGCCTCCCCCTACTGGGACTGGGGCAACTTCTACGTCCGGCTTGTCTCCACCATTCTCCACGGCGACTGGGACGCCCTGAACTACAAGGACAGCGGCAAGGCCGTCAACTACTGGTGGGGAATGAGCAGCGGCGTGGTGGGTCTGCACCTGACGGACAACTTGCCCGACGGCGTGCGCCACCTGGCCAATATCCTCTGCCACGGCATCATTGACAACACCATCTACCCCTTCCACCGGCAGATCCGCTCCCAGGACGGGACGGTGCGCAACGACGGCAACCAGTGGTTCAGCCCCGAGGAGGTTCTCCACATGGACTGGCTGTGCGACTGTGTGGAGGGCGGCATCCCCGACTTTGACCAGCTGCTGCCCATGTCCCGGTCTATCGTGCGCCTCCAGGGCGTGTACCGGGACCAGATCCCCCCGGAGAAGGAGGGATCCGCCAAGTGAAGCTGCTCCTCCTCTCCGACAAGGAGAGTCCCTATCTGTGGGACTACTACCAGCCGGGGCGCCTGGACGGCATCGACCTGATCCTGTCCTGCGGGGACCTGAAATCAAACTACCTCTCCTTTCTCGTGACCATGGGCCGCGCCCCCCTCCTGTACGTCCACGGCAACCACGACGCCCTCTACAGCAAGTACCCCCCTGAGGGGTGCGACTGCATTGAGGACAAGCTGGTCATCGTCAACGGCCTCCGAATTCTGGGACTGGGCGGCAGCGCCCTCTACAGCGGAGGCCCCCACCAGTACACCGAGCGGCAGATGCGCTGGCGCCTTTGGAAGCAGGAGCTGGCCATCCGCCGGGCCGGCGGGGTGGACATCCTGCTGACCCATGCCCCGCCCCGGGGCTATGGCGACCGGGAGGACTACGCCCACCGGGGCTTTGAGGCTTTTCTCCCCTTCCTGGACCGGCACAAGCCCGCCTACCTGGTCCACGGCCATGTCCACATGAACTACGGCCACAACATCCCCCGGGCGGTCAAGCGGGGGGACACCACCATCATCAACGCCTGGGAGCGGTACATTCTGGAGCTGTAGCGCGCCCGCGGCGCCTGAAGTTTCTCGTGCAATTTTCCGGCGGATGGTGTATGATACGAAATGTGAGACACAACCTACCAATCTAAGGAGGTCCCTTCTATGAGCAACTGCTACATCCCCGCGGGCTACCGGGCCCCGCTGACCGGCTACGACATGCAGCGGGCCATCGAGTTTGTCAAGAGCTCCTTTCAGGAGAACCTGAAGTTCGCCCTGAACCTCCGCCGGGTCTCCGCCCCCCTGTTCGTGGACCGGAACTCCGGCCTCAACGACAACCTCAACGGGGTGGAGCGTCCCGTCAGCTTCGATATTCCCGCCGTGGCCGGGGCCACCGGCGAGGTGGTCCACTCCCTGGCCAAGTGGAAGCGCCTGGCCCTCAAGCGTTACGGCTTCTACCCCGGAAACGGCCTGTACACCGACATGAATGCCATCCGCCGGGACGAGAATCTGGACAACATCCACTCCGTCTATGTGGACCAGTGGGACTGGGAGAAGGTCATCACACGGCAGGAGCGGAACGAGGATTTCCTGAAATACACCGTCCGGTCCATCGTGGGGGCGGTGTGCGACACCTGCGACGCTCTGCGCCGGGCCTTCCCCCAGCTCCAGGTAAAGCTGGAGCGGGAGGTCGCCTTCATCACCACCCAGGAGCTGGAGGACATGTATCCCGATCTGGCCCCCAGCCAGCGGGAGACGGAGTTTCTGAAGGCGCACAAGACCGTGTTCCTCATGCAGATCGGCGGAAAGCTCCGCTCCGGCAAGCCCCACGACGGTCGGGCCCCGGACTACGACGACTGGCAGCTCAACGGGGACATCCTCATGTGGAACGACGTGCTGGGACGGGCCTTCGAGATCTCCTCCATGGGCATCCGGGTGGACGAGGAGAGCCTGGCCCGCCAGCTGACCCTGGCCGGCTGCGAGGAGCGGCGGGAGCTGCCCTTCCACAAAATGCTCCTGGCGGGGGAGCTGCCCCTGACCATGGGCGGCGGCATCGGCCAGAGCCGGCTGTGCATGCTGATGATCGGCTGCTGCCACATCGGCGAGGTCCAGGTGAGCCTGTGGGACCAGGACACCGTGGCCGCCTGCGAGGCCGCCGGGGTGATGCTCCTGTAAAATGGTCCCCGCAAAGGACGGCCAAAACGAGTATGCTTCTATTTACATTTATTTTTATTGCGGATAACAGATCAAAATAATGATAGAGAGGTGTCTCGACATGAAGAACGTACTGGAACAACTGGAGCCGAAGAAGGTGTTTCATTTCTTCGAGGAGATGACGCGGATCCCCCACGGGTCCGGCAACACCGCCGCCGCCACCGCCTGGGCCATGGAGTTCGCCCAGGCCCGGGGCCTGCGCTGCCGCCGGGATGAGATGGGCAACGTGGTCATCTGGAAGGAGGCCAGCCCCGGCTATGAGGACCACCCCACCGTTATGCTCCAGGGCCATCTGGACATGGTCTGCGTCCAGGACAACGGGGTGAACCACGACTTCACCAAGGACCCCCTGGACCTCTACGTGGAGGACGGTTATATCAAGGCCCGGGGCACCTCCCTGGGCGGCGACGACGGCATCGCGGTGGCCATGGCCATGGCGGTGCTGGATGACGACAGCATCCCCCACGGCCCCCTGGAGGCGGTGTTCACCGTGGACGAGGAGGTGGGAATGCCCGGCGCCGCCGCGCTGGACGGCTCTGACCTGAAGAGCAAGTACCTGCTGAACATCGACTCGGAGGTGGAGGGCGTTCTGACGGTGGGCTGCGCCGGCGGCACCGCCTGCCACATCTCCCTGGACCAGCCCGCGGAGACAGCCCAGGGCGCGGTGTGCACCCTGTCCCTGGAGGGCCTCTCCGGCGGCCACTCCGGCACCGCCATCCACATGGGATTTGCCAACGCCAACAAGCTGCTGGCCCAGTGTCTGGCCCAGGCGGGCTATCCCCGGCTGGTTTCCCTCTTCGGCGGCCTCCAGGACAACGCCATCCCCACCTCCGCCAAGGCTGAGGTGCTGGTCACCCCCGGCGAGGCGGAGGCCCTGCGCACCGCCGCCGAAGGCTGGGCCGCCAAGGTCAAGGCCGAGTGCCCCCAGGACCCGGGCCTCACGCTCACCGTCACCGTCCGGGAGGGGGAGGCGAAGGCCCTCTCCGCCGCCGACAGCCGGAAGCTGACGGACCTCATCGCCGCCGTGCCCAACGGCGTCCAGGCCATGAACCCCGACCTGCCCGGCCAGGTCCAGACCTCCCTGAACCTGGGCATCCTGCGCCTGGAGGATGGAAAGGCCCAGCTGGTGTTCCTGGTCCGCAGCTCCGTGGCCGCGGAGCAGGCGGGCCTGACGGAAAAGCTCCAGTCCATCGCCACGGAGTTCGGCGCGGCCTTCGCCGTGGACAGCTCCTATCCCCCCTGGGAGTACCGGCGGGAGTCCAAGCTGCGGGACACCATGGTGTCCGTCTTCACCGAGCTCTACGGCAAGGCTCCGGTGGTGGAGACCGTTCACGCCGGGCTGGAGTGCGGCCTGCTGATGGACAAGATCCCGGGCCTGGACGCGGTGAGCTTCGGCCCTGACATCGTGGAGATCCACTCCACCCGGGAGCGGCTGGGGATCGACTCCGTGGAGCGGACCTGGCGGTTCGTGCTGGCGGTGCTCAAAGCGCTGTAATTCCTATTTTCGGAGCGATCCCTCCCACAAGCCGGGACACGGCCCCACGGGCCTGTGTCCCGGCTGTTTTTCTTGTTTTGCAGGCATTCATCATCCAGGCTGCAAAAAAGTCCTTTTTGGCCTCCAGAGAAGGTCTGTATTCATCCCGCAGACATAATTTTTCTTTTTGTCTTTAATCTGGAAAAATTTTTATTTGCCGGTTCCCCAATTTTCTCTCAAAATGTTTGAAATATTCTCAAATTACTGCATATTCCAGCTGCAAGCCCCGGAGAGCGTCGCTGGAACAAGACTGGTGCCTTTCCCCGCCAAACCGGCATTTTTTTCGCAATATTTTAAGATTTCTCAGTTTTTTCTCACTATTGCACCAGATTGTCTCCACCCATGCCCCAAAGATTGATGCATGAAGCTGAAATTTTACAAATCGGACGCAAATCCTTGTGATTTCATTGACTTTTGCGGATATTCACTCTATAATATATATTACTCTGTGATGAAAGGCGGTTCGCGTGTTATGCTCTGGTGGGAGCCTGATTTGCAGAAGAACAATCCCGACGTTCAGAATTTGCAGAAAAAACAAAACAAGCGGCGCCGTGGGCGCTGGTCTGATCTTGACGATTTCACGAAGGCCCCGGACGGCTCCTATATTTATATTGGTGTCACCTATACATTTCAGGGAACGCCTCGGGAGAGGCGGAAGCAGCTGGCTGCTCTGGTCGGTCTGGCCGCCGTGATGCTGGCTGCCGCCGTGGCGAGCGGCTGCGTCAGCGCGCCGGGCACAGGGCGCTGTGTCTATGTGGTGCTGCCCTACTGCCTTTGCCTGCTGTCCACCTGCTCCCTGGCCTGGGGGCTGGGGCGGCTGATCGCCGGGGGCGATCCTCTGCGAAACTATGTTTACAAGGCCACCGTGCGGCAATTTCCTCTGCGGTGTGTGCTGACCGTCCTGGGAGCCGCCGCCACCCTGATCGGCGAAGCGGTTTACCTCATTCTGCACGGGGCGGGGGATCTGGTCTTTGGCGCCTCTTTCTTTCTCTTCTGCCACGGACTGGTTCTGGCCGGAGTCCTGCTGTTCCGTCGGTTGAGCCGCGCCATGCAGTGGACTGGCTCTGAGGAGGACCGCTGAAGCCCTCTCAAGAACGCCCGCTCATTTCTCCACGCCCGCCGGGAGGCAGGCCGTCTTTTTCCCCAGCGGACATTTTGCACAGGCTGTGCCGCCGGATGCGGCGCGCGGCCCTCGCCGCACCCGCCCGGGCGCGGCGAAAGGGAGACCGAATACAGAGTTCTTTCTGTTTTGCGCCAGAGCGCGAAACAGGGCGAGGCCCTCCGCTGTAAGCGGAGGGCGGCCGGTTTCCCCCTCCCGGCGCTCTCCGGGCGCCGGCGATCCGTGAACTATGGGCATAATCCCGTTTACATAGTTCAGAATATACGTAGGAGGATACACTATGAAAAGAAGCAGAAAACTCTTGGCGTTGCTTCTCGCACTGGTCATGGGCTTGAGCCTGCTGGCCGGCTGCGGCAGTAATACCAACAACACCGCCAACAACGGCGGCGCAGCCAACAATACGCAAACGGACGACACCCAGACGCCTGCTGAGGACCCCAACGAGACCACCCCCCTGGTGGTGGCCACCGAGCAGGGCCTGGAGGGTAAGTTCTCCCCCTTCTTCTACCTGTCCAACGCCGATAGCGAGGTCGTGACCCTGGCCCAGCTGTACCTGCTGACGGTGGACCGTGTGGGCAACCCCGTGCTCAACGGCATCGAGGGCGAGACCCGCGAGTACAACGGCACCGACTACACCTACTACGGCCCCGCCGACATCGTGATCACCGAGAGCCCCGAGGGTGAGCCCGAGGGCACCGTGTACTACGACATCACTATGCGGGACGACATCGTCTTCTCCGACGGCGAGCCCGCCACCATCGACGATGTGATCTTCGGCATCTATGTGTACCTGGACCCCACCTATGACGGCAACCGCACCATGCGCTCCCTGCCCATCCAGGGCCTGGAGGAGTACATGTCCGGCATGAGCACCCTCTACAGCCTGATCACCAACGCCGGCCGGGACAACACCGACTTCACCTACTGGACCGAGGAGCAGCAGACCCAGTTCTGGTCCGAGGTGGATGCCGCCATCGAGCCCTGGATCCAGGAGATCGTGGACTACTGCGTGTCCGCCGGCGCTGTGGCTGAGGGCGCTACCGTCGCCGAGGCCGCCGCTCAGTGGGGCTATCCTGACCTGGCTGCAGACGCCACTGCCGTGGACTTCTTCAACGCCATCATCGCCAACTACCCTGACTTTGCCACCGCCGTCCAGACCGAGACCGCCGGCACCGCTTTCACCTCTCTGCTGCCCAGCTATGATAGCCTGTGGAGCACCGGCGTCTCCACCGGCGAGTCCGCTCCCAACATCTCC
>DVGP01000049.1 GCA_018712665.1 Candidatus Pelethomonas intestinigallinarum
CCCGGGGGGCATTGACCAGCACGTCCCGTGCGGGGAGGTACAGCACCCCCGCCGGCACGATCTCCCGGTCCCCGAAGAGGGCCCGCCCCTCCCGCTGGAGGGCGAAGAGGTATAGGAGCATCTGGATATTCAGCCCGTGCTGGACGTCGCTGAGGTCAAAGGCCTTTTTACCGGATTTGTAGTCCACCACCCGCAGGTACAGCTTGCCGTCCCGCAGCCAGCCGTCCACCCGGTCCACCTTTCCCACCACCGTCAGGTCCCCGCCGGGGGCGTGGAGGGAGATGGCCGGCAGGTCGCCGCCCTCCCGAAACTCCAGCTCGAAGGCCATGGGCACGAAGTCCGAGCCCTCCAGCTCCTCCGCCACGTTGTCCACGATGGCGGTGACGGTCTTGCCCAGGCGGCGGAAGAGGTACTGAAACCGCTTCTCCCGGCCCTCGAAGCCCGGGATGGCGGCGGCCATGTACCGGTCGATAACGGCGCGGACCAGGGCCCGGCGCTGCCCCTCGTCCAGGGCGGCGAAGCCTCCCCGGCCCACGGCCTCCCGGGTGACGTGCTCCAGCACGTAGTGGAGGAAGGTGCCCACCTGGGCGGCGTCGAAGCCCGCCGGGGTCCGCTCCTTTGCCCGGAGGCCGTACTCCATGAAGTAGGCGAAGTGGCAGGCGTTGACCTTGTCGATGCGGCTGGCGGACATGCGGTAGCTGCGGCCATAGAGGCTCTCCACCGCCTGGGGGGAGAGGCGGCCCCGGCCCATCCCGGCGGCCCGGGCCATGGCGGCCAGGGCGGGGGCGTAAGCCTCTCGATCCTGGAAATACCGCCACAGGGCGCTGTCCCGGAAGCCCCCCGCCATCTCCAGGGCGGGGACGGGAGCGGTGAGGCGGTAGGGCCTGTCCTTCCCCTCCCGCTCCTCCCGGACGCCGGGGAGCAGGCCCGCCACCCGGCCCACCACGAAGGAGGGCCGCAGGGGGCTGCCGTCCAGGCCCGCGGCGGGCCAGGTGATGGTCAGCCGGTCCCTGGGCTGGGCCAGGGCCGCGTAGAGGTTTTGCAGCTCCATGTCCAGCAGGTCCACCCCGCTGGGGGCCAGCTCCACCCCCTGGTCCAGCAGCCGGGACCGGTCCTCCCGGGTGAGGAGGCCGGCGCCGGTCTGCACCGCCGGCAGCACGTGGTCGTTGGCCCCCATGAGGAAGAGGCACCGGATCTGGTGGCGGTCGTTCCGGGTGATCTGGGAGAGCTGGACCTGGTCCAAGGACACGGGGATGGTGCCCACGTCGTACTGGGTCAGCACCAGCTTCAGCAGCCGGGTGAACTCCTCCTGGTCCAGCGCCGTGTCCCCCAGGGTGTCGGCGAACTGGTCCATGACGGAGCACAGCAGCTCCCAGAGCTGGCCGTACTCCTGGGCCTGCTGGAGCTCCCCCAGGGCCTCCAGCTCCGCCGTCCGCTCCTCCAGCCGGCCGGGCAGGTCAATCTCCGTGAGAAAAGCCCAGAGGGCCTCCAGCTTCCCGGCGGCGCTCTCCCGCTCCTTCAATCCCCGGGCCAGACGGCCCAGGGGGCCGCCGACCCTCGCCCGAATGGCGTTGATCTCCCGGAGGGCCTCCGCCTCCTCCGGGGTAAAGTCCTCCTTCCACCCGGCGGGGTTGGCGGTCCAGTCCTCCTCCCGAACCCACATGGCCCCGTGGACGTCCCAGGCGATGACGTAGTTCTCCAGCCTGTCGCACTCCCCGGCGGTAAGGCCAGCCAACCCGGTCTTGAGGTACCGGAACATGTCCTCGTACTCGTACCCGCCGCTCACTGCGTCCAGGGCGGCGGCGATGAGGCTCAGCACCGGCTTCTCCAGCACGTCGCTGCGGCGGCTGACATACACCGGCACGCCGTAGCGCTCAAAGACGCTCTCGATGACCGGGGCATACTCCTCCAGGTTCCGAGCGGCCACCGCCACATCCCGGAACCGGTATTTTCCTGTCCGCACCAGGGTCAAGATCTCGGAGGCCACGTACTCCGCCTCGGAAAAGAGGCTCTCCGCCCTGTAAAGCTTCACCGCCCGACAGTCTCCATCCCACTTGGCGCTGCCGCCGAAGAAGTTGGCTTCCAGGTGCTCCAGGGCTGTCTCCGGCGGACGGGAGGGGAGGTAAACCACCCGGCACTCTGCCCCCTCCCTGTCCGCCAGGCGGACCAGGCGGTCACGGGCCCGGAGACTCTGGCGGAAGATCTCCAGATCGCTGTCCCGCTCCCCCAGGAGGGTGATGGTGACGGACCGGGCCCGCCGCAGCAGGATGGCGATGACCGCCAGCTCCTGGGCGGTGAAGTAGGTGAAGCCGTCGAGGAAGACGTCCTTGCCCTCGGCGTACCCGGAGGCCTCCAGATCCTCCCCCAGCCGGGTCATCAGGTCCCGGCGGTCCTGGCCCTCCCCCTTCAGGCGGTGGAGGTAGGCGGCGTAGATCAGGCTCAGGTCCCGGACCTTCTCCCCGGTGAGCCCGCCCAGGCCGCTCCAAACCTCCCCCAGCCGCTCCGGCTCCACCCGGCAGACCTGGAGCTCGTCGCACAGCGCCACCAGCTCCGCCAGGAAGGGCGCCTTCCGGGAGGGGCGGGCGTAGACCGTCAGGGAGGGCAGGGCCTCCTGGAGGGCCCGCTGCATCATTAGCAGCTTGCCCCCGGCGTCCAGTGTCCCGTCCGCCGCGCCGCCGGTCCGCGCCAGCACCCGGCTGGCCAGCAGCCGGAAGCTCAGCACCTCCCCGTGGCGGGAGGCGGTGTCACCGCATACCCGGCACAGATCCAGCTCCGCCTGGTAGGTGGCGTGCTCCGGCACCAGCAGCAGCTGTCCGACGCCGCTGTCCCCCAGATCCCGGATCTTCTCCAGCACCCGGAGCGACTTGCCGGTGTTGGCCCGCCCCATCCATATCTCCATCCGCGCCATGGCGCTCTCCCCCTTCGCCGGTCCTCTCCCGCTTTTCATTGCTGAGGCTCCTGATTTCTCATCGTGCATTATACCAGAGGCCTCCGTCCCTTTTCAACGGCTTTCTTTTCTGGCCGGACGCCTCATTTCGGCGCTCTCAACAAAATCGGCGTTGTATTTTCCCGGATTTTCCTCTATAATGGTTTCATGCTTTTCGCAAAATACGTTCAGCCTGTCTTGCACAGCCGGAAAGGAGCCGTTATGAAAAAAAGAGCGCTGTCCCTGATCCTCGTTTTGGCACTGTCCCTCAGCCTATGCCCCTGGGCTATGGCCGCGGAGACCCGGGAGACCGACTTTTTTGAGGATCAGCCTCATACGGAGCTGACTTTCAGCGAGATCGAATACCGCAGGATCGACACGGCGCCTATTCTGGAGGAGATGGACTCCATCCGCGCCCTGGCCGCCGACGAGAACCAGGCGGAGGCCGTGGCGCAGCGGTTCCAGGCGCTGGCCGATCAGGTCATGGAGCTGCTGACCATGTATACATTGTCGAACATCCTGGTCTACCAGGATGCCGCCAACTCTGCCTACGTGGAGGAGAACACCTACACCCACAGCGCCTACCTGGAGACGGCGGACGCCTTCTCCCTGCTGATTCGGGACCTTCTGGCCTCCCCCTGCGGCGCCTGGATGCGCCAGCAGCTCTCCCAGGCGGACGCGGACTACTACAGCACCTATCAGGCTATGACGAGTGAAGAAATGGCCCGGGCCCAGGAGGAGCAGTCGCTGCTCCAGGAGTACCAGCTGGCCTCCCTCAGAAGCTATGCGGTGAACTACCAGGGACGGACCTATGACGAGAACGCCGTTTACACCGCCCTGGCCGAGGGCAGCCTGGACGCGGAGACCGCCGACGGTCTGCTGACAGAGATCGTTCAGGCCCAGAACGCCGCCTTGGGCGAGATCTACCTGCGCATGGTCCGCCTGCGCCAGGAGATCGCCGCAGCCGCAGAATATGAGAACTACGGCGACTACGCCTACGACACGGTCTACACCAGGGACTACACCCAGGAGGAGATCCTGCCCTTCTGCCGGGCGGTAGCAGCCAATATCACGCCGGTCAGCAATTCCCTGGCCGCCCTTGTGTCCCTGTCCGCCTCCGACAAAGTCTTTACCACCGACTACTCCGGCGACACCGCCATCGACATGATCCAGCCCTACATCGGCCAGATGTCCAGCGAACTGGCGGAGGCCCTGGACTACATGGTGGACCACCAGATGTATGACCTGGCCTACAGCGACAGCAAGCAGGGCGTGGGGTTCACCACCATGCTCTACAGCTATGGCGCCCCCTTTATGTTCAACCAGCCCACCGGCAGCTTCTACGACTTTTCCACTCTGGTCCACGAGCTGGGCCACTACAACAACTATTACTGGGACGGTACCGACTGGAACGACGCCGCGGACAACATCGACACCTCCGAGGTCCACTCCCAGGGGCTGGAGCTGCTGTTCACCCACTACTACAGCAGTCTCTTCGGCACCTCCGCCCAGGCCGCTCAGGATTATCTGATGGCCAACCTCACCGGAGCGATGGTCCAGGGCTGCCTGATCGGAGAACTGGAGCAGTACGTCTACGCCACGGAGAATGTAACCCTCCAGCAGATCAACCAGAAGTACCTGGAGCTGCTGCGGGCTTACGGAATGGCTGACGTGAACGATGGGCGGACGGAGGCCTACGGCTGGGTTCAGATTCCCCACATGTTCCAGTCCCCCTGCTACTATATCAGCTACGCCGTGTCCGCCGCCGGGGCCTTCAGCTTCTGGCGCACCGCCCAGTCCGAAGGCTTTGAGGGCGCTGTGGACCAGTACCTGTCCTTTGTGGCCTCCCCCGCTGAACGGGGTCTCCAGGAGAGCTTCACCGCACTGGGACTGCCCAACCCTCTGGAGGCCAGCTATATTCAGACGCTGGCCCAGGAGCTGACCGGGGCGCTGAACGCTGAAGGCCGTCTGCCCGGCGCCGCCCTGGAGGCCATGTACAGCGACGTCAGCGCGGAGAGCTGGTACGCGGAGTATGTGCTGGCCCTGTCCAGCGCCGGTATTCTGGCCGGCTATGAGGACGGCACCTTCCGTCCCAACGGGTCCGTCACCTGGGGTGAGGCGCTGAAGCTGGTGCTGCTCACCGCCGGCTACGAGGAGCAGTCCCCCTTGGAGGGCGGCACATGGGCCAGCGGCTATCAGGCCCTGGCGCTGGAGCTGGGGATCCTAGATGGCGAGGTGGACTTGAACGCCGCCATCACCCGGCAGGAACTCGCTCTGCTGCTGGCCGGCGCCATCGGTCTGGCCCCCTCCAACAGTCCCTCTCCCTTTGCCGACATTGACAACGGCTATGTAACCGCTCTCAGTGAGCTGCACATCCTCACCGGCTATACCGCCGAGGACGGCACTGTCACCTTCAACGGCGCCGGAGTCCTGAAGCGCAGCGAGATGTGCGCTGTCCTGTACCGCACTCTGGAGCTTCTGGCCGCTCTGGCGGAGGTGGCGGATTCTGCCGCCTGATTCCAGGCACAGAGGCGACCCAGGTCCTCAATCATCCCCTTCCCACAAGCAACTGCGCCCGGCAGTCTTTCAGAAGGACTGCCGAGCGCTTTTTGACACTGGAGGGAGGGTGTGGTATAGTCATATCAGCAAAATCTGTCCGCCCGCCGAAGCGGGCGGGAAAGGAGTTTTTCCATGCCATCATTGGAGGCGCTGAGAGAGCGGTTCTCTCACGACAAGTACGCCACCGCCCTCACCGGTGCTGAAATTCGGGAGGCGGAGCCCGGCCGGGCGGTGTGCGCCCTGCCCCTGCGGGAGGAGCACATGAACGCCAACCACACCCCCATGGGCGGCGCCATCTTCACCCTGGCGGACTTCGCCTTTGCCGTGGCAGTCAACGGCCACGCGGAGCGCGTCACTGTCAGCCAGCATGTGTCCATCACCTTTCTCTCCCCTGCCCGGGGGACCACCCTTCTGGCGGAGGCCCGGTGCGTGAAAGCCGGGCGGACCACCTGCCTCTACACGGTGGATGTCACCGATGACGCCGGAACCCATGTGGCGTACGCCACAGTGAACGGCTTCACCGTGGGATAAGCTGGGCGGCGGCAACGGCGGGCTATGCCGGGGCCTGGACCAGCTCCAGGATCTTCAGGAGCGTGTGAGCGGCGCGAATATTGTAGTTTGCCAGGGCAAAGCGCCCCCGGCCGAACCGGTCCAGAACCACCGCCAGGGGAAGCCGGGCGTCGCCAACACCCATGGCCAGCCGGACCCGCTCACGGATAGACGCCTCCTCCGCCAGGAAGCAGGCGCAGGAGGGAATCTCCTCCAGGCACCGCTGCAGGGTGTGGTTTTCCGCCGCCTCCCGGCTCTCCAGGAGAAAGCGGATGGGGACCTCACCCTCCCGGCAGGCCTCCCGGAGCTCCAACAGCTCCCGGAGCAGATGCTCCGTGGGCTCCGCCCCCGGCCGAAGGAAGAGCAAAAGGCTTCCGGCGTCTGCCGGAGCGGTCAGGTCTACCGCCGCACCATCTGTAAGGCTCTTTACCTTCACAGAGGGAAGGGCGGCGGACAGCAGCTTTTCCGCCGTGCAGTCCGGGATCGGAGCCAGATCTATGGTCCGCTCCCCCGCCAGGCGAAAGCTGTATACTCGGGCGGAGACAGTCCCGTCGATCTGACGGCGGGTGACGACGAGGCGGTAGCTGCCGGCAGGCAGACCGCCCAGCAGAGAGGAGTCTCTTATGTCCACGCCGTCCAGGTCCAGGGCGCGGTAGTCCGCCCCTTCCCAGCGGCTGAGGGTGAACCGCTCCCGGTACCGGAGAGGCCCCTCCCTTGACCGCAGGATCAGGCGGCATTCCCCCGGAGAGCTCTCCCCGCCCCGGATCCCCAGGGCCCGGCAGATCTGCTCCGCCAGGAGCCGCCGCTCCGACGGCGGGCAGACGCCGTGGCGGAGGT
>DVGP01000050.1 GCA_018712665.1 Candidatus Pelethomonas intestinigallinarum
ACCGGCAAGACCCTGCTGGCCAAGGCGGTGGCCGGAGAGGCGGGGGTCAACTTCCTGTCCATCTCGGGCTCCGACTTTGTGGAGCTCTATGTGGGCGTGGGCGCCAGCCGGGTCCGGGACCTCTTTGAGGAGGCCAAGAAGGTGGCCCCCGCCGTGGTGTTCATCGACGAGATCGATGCCGTGGGCCGCCAGCGGGGCGCGGGCCTGGGCGGCGGCCACGACGAGCGGGAGCAGACCCTGAACCAGCTCCTGGTGGAGATGGACGGCTTCACCAGCAACGAGGGCGTGGTGGTCCTGGCGGCCACCAACCGGGCGGACATCCTGGACCCGGCCCTCTTGCGGCCGGGCCGGTTCGACCGGCAGATCTATGTGGGCCGCCCCGATTTGAAGGGCCGGGAGGAGATCCTCCGGGTCCACGCCAGGAACAAGCCCCTGTCGGAGGACGTGGACCTGCGGGTGCTGGCCCAGTCCACTCCCGGCTTCTCCGGGGCGGACCTGGAGAACGTCATCAACGAGGGCGCCCTCCTCTCCGCCCGGCGGGGCCAGAAGTTCATCACCATGGATATGCTTCAGGAGGCGGTGGTGAAGGTCATCGCCGGCCCGGAGAAAAAGAGCCGGGTGGTGCCGCCCCACGAGCGGCGGCTCACCGCCTACCACGAGGCGGGCCACGCCGTCATGCACCACTGCCTGGCCAGCGTGGACCCGGTCCACTCCGTCACCATCATCCCCCGGGGCCAGGCCGGCGGCATGACCATCTCCCTGCCCGGGGAGGACCGGGGCTACTACTCCCGCCGGTACATGGAGGAGGAGATCGCCGCCCTGCTGGGCGGGCGGACGGCGGAGGAGCTGTTTTTGGGGGACATCTCCACCGGCGCCTCCAACGACCTCCAGCGGGCCAGCGCCATGGCCCGGCGGATGGTCACCGCCTACGGCATGAGCGAGCGCCTGGGGGCCGTCAGCTACGACTCCGGCCACGACGAGGTGTTCATCGGCCGGTCCATGGCCCAGGCCAAGAGCTACTCCGAGGAGGTGGCCGCCCAGATCGACCAGGAGGTGAAGGCCATTATCGACGCCGGCTGCCGCCGGTGCCGGGAGGTGCTGGAGCAGTACCGGGAGCAGACGGAGCGGGCCGCCCAGTACCTGCTGGAGCACGAGACCATGTCGGGGGAGGACTTCGCTGCCGTCATGGGTTTCCCCAAGGTCACCGACCCGGAGCTGTAGCGGCATGCAGCGAAAAGCCGAGGAGGAGGCCGCCCACCAGGGGCGGCCTCCTCCTCTTTTCATACGCCGGCGGGCACAGTCTGCCGGCGTCCATTCTCCCTTCATAAAACCTTGAGGCTTGTCCAGCGCCTTTACGCGCTGATCCCTTCCGCCTGGGATATGTAGCGCTCCTCCGCCTCCCGCAGGGCGGCGGCCAGGACCTGACCTGCTTTGCGAGCCAGCAGGTCGTCGTAAACGCAGCACTCCAGGATAGAGATGGCCCGGTCCACCTGACCCACAAGGATCGCGTACTCTTTTTGATAGTCCATAGTAGAATTCCTCCATAATAATGCGCGGCTGAAAGGGGGGAACCGGCACGGCGGCAGGCCTCCGCGGCAGGCCGGCGGCAGATGGGGGGATAGAGCGCGCTCCCTGCCGGTTCCTGAGGACAGTATAACCGGGCTGGACTGAATAATTTGTCGGAACCTGTAACCTGTGGAAAATTTTGTTGAAGCATGTGGAAATCTGGGGAGAAAGGCCCCTTGCGGCCCGGCCTGCGCCGGGGTATAATACCGGTAAGAACGGGCGGCCGGCGGCCGCCCCGGAGGGAGGATACGCTATGGCGGACAAGCGCGCCGGCGCCCTGGGGGCCCGGACCTGGACGGCCCTGCTGGTCTTCGGCCTCATCGGCCAGATCGCCTGGGTCGTGGAGAATATGTACTTCAACGTGTTCCTCTACAACACCGTCACCGGGGACACGGGGATGATCGCCGCCATGGTGGCCTGGAGCGCGGCGGTGGCCACGGTGACCACCCTGGCGGTGGGGGCCCTGTCGGACAAGCTGGGGCGGCGGAAGGGCTTCATCGTCACCGGCTACCTGCTGTGGGGCCTGAGCGTCATGGCCTTCGCCCTGGTGTCGGTGCAGGGGCTGGAGCGGTTCCTGCCGGCGGCCCGGGCGGTGCGGGCGGCGGCGGTCATCGTCATCATTTTGGACTGCGTTATGACCTTTTTCGGCAGTTCCGCCAACGACGCGGCCTTCAACGCCTGGGTCACCGACGTCACCGGGGAGGAGAACCGGGGCCGGGTGGAGGCGGTGCTGTCCGTCATGCCCCTCATCGCCATGCTGGTGGTCTTCGGGGCCCTGGACGGCCTCACCACCGCGGGCCGCTGGGAGCTGTTCTTCCTGATCGTCGGCGGGCTGACCATGCTGGGGGGAATTCTGGGCCGCTTCCTGATCCAGGAGCCGGCGGACCTCCGCCCGGCGGAGGGGAAATACCTTGCCAATATCCTCTACGGCCTGCGGCCCGGGGTGGTCCTCTCCCACCCGGAGCTGTACCTGAGCCTCCTGGCCCTGGCGGTGTACGCCGCCAGCCAGCAGGTCTACATGCCCTATCTCATCATCTACATCCAGCGGTTCCTGGGCATCGACAACTACGCCCTGGTGCTGGGCGTGGTGCTCCTGGCTGCCAGCGCCGTCAGCGTGGCCTTAGGCCGGGTCATCGACAAGCGGGGCAAGCTGAACGTGGCCCGCCCCGCCGCCATCGTGGCTGCGGCGGGCCTGGTGGGGATGTTCTTTGTCCGCTCCATGGGGATGGTGATGGCGGCGGGGATCGTCATGCTGGGGGCCAGCATGGTCCTGTCCGCCTGCCTCCAGGGCCTGGTCCGGGACCACACCCCCCAGGGGAAGGCCGGCCAGTTCCAGGGGGTCCGCATCCTCTTCCAGGTGCTGCTGCCCATGGTGACTGGGCCCTACATCGGCGCCGCCGTCATTCGGAGCACCGGCCGGACCTACGAGGAGCTGGGGGTGGTCAAGGAGGTGCCCACAGCGGAGATCTTCCTCTTCTCCGCCCTGGTGCTCCTGCTGATCTTCCTGCCCCTGCGCTTCCTCCGCCGCCGCAGGGACGGCGGGCGGCGCGCTCCCCTGCGGCCCCTCATGACCCCCTGGGGGGAGAAGCTGGACCGGGACGCCCCCCTCCAGGAGTACCCCCGCCCCCAACTCCGCCGGGAGAGCTATGTAAACTTGAACGGCCGCTGGCGCTACGCCATCTGCCCCGCCGGGAGGGCCCCGGACGGCTGGGACGGGGAGATCGTGGTCCCCTTCTCCCCCGAGAGCCTCCTCTCCGGGGTGGGACGGCAGGTGGGGCCGGAGGACGAGCTGTGGTACCACCGGACCTTTGCCCTGCCGGAGGGCTTTCAAAAGCGTTCTTCGGACCGTGTCCTCCTCCACTTCGGGGCGGTGGACCAGGAGTGCCGGGTCTTCGTCAACGGGGAGCTGGCCGGGGAGCACCGTGGGGGCTACCTGCCCTTCACCCTGGATATCACCGACATTCTGGCGGAGGGAGAGAACACCCTGACCGCGGCGGTCACCGACCGGACCTCCAAGGGCCCCCACGCCTACGGCAAGCAGAGCTTCACCCCCGGCGGCATCTGGTACACCCCCCAGAGCGGCATCTGGCAGACGGTGTGGCTGGAGGCCGTGCCGGAGAACTATATCAAGTCCCTCCGCTTTACCCCCCTCTACGACGAGAAAACGGCCCGTCTCCAGATCGAGGCGGACCGGGCGGAGGGCGCGAACATCGTGGTGCGGAAGGCGGGGGAGGTCATCGCCGAGGAGTGGACGGACGAGAAGGGGGAGGCGGCGGTGCTGATCCAAGCGGAGCACTTCCGGCCCTGGAGCCCCGATGACCCATTCCTCTACGACGTGACCGTCACCCTGGGGGAGGACCGGGTGGAGAGCTACTTCGCCCTGCGGAAGATCTCCGTGGTAGAGCGGCAGGGGCAGAAGGTCCTGGCCCTCAATGACCGGCCCATTTTCCTCTCCGGGGTCCTGGACCAGGGCTACTGGCCCGACGGCCTGTACACTGCCCCCAGCGACGAGGCCCTGGTCTACGACATCCAGACCATGAAGGACCTGGGCTTCAACCTGCTCCGCAAGCACATCAAGATCGAGCCCCTGCGGTGGTACTACCACTGCGACCGGCTGGGGATACTGGTGTGGCAGGACCTGGTCAGCGGCGGCAGCCACATGAACCCCCTGGTCATCCAGGTGCTGCCCTTCCTGGGTGTTCACCTGCGGGACTGGCGGCACCAGCTCTTCGGCCGGGGGGACGAGGCCAGCCGGGACCAGTTCGTCCAGGACCTGTACGACACGGTGGCGCTGCTGTACAACACCCCCTCCCTGGCGGCGTGGGTTCCCTTCAACGAGGGCTGGGGCCAGTTCGACAGTTTGCAGATCACCCAGCTGCTCTGGGAGGAGGACGGCACCCGGCTGGTGGACCACGCCAGCGGCTGGCACGACCAGGGCGGCGGGGACTTCAAGAGCCGCCACGTCTACTTCCACAAGGTCCGTCTCCGGCCCGACGGCCGCCGGGTCCTGGCCCTGACGGAGTTCGGCGGCTACAGCCTGCCCCTTCCCGGCCACACCGCCAGCGACAGGGAGTTCGGCTACCGGATGTACCGCGGCACCGAGGAGCTGACGGCGGCCTGGCGGCGGCTCTACGAGGGGGAGGTCATCCCCCACATGGAGCGCCGGGGGCTGTCCGCGGCGGTGTACACCCAGCTCAGCGACGTGGAGGAGGAGGTCAACGGCCTGCTCACCTACGACCGGAAGGTCTGCAAGGTGGACCCCGCCGTGGTCCGGGAGATCAACCGCCGCCTGCGCTTCTGAACTATGTAAACACCCACTGGACCAGGAGCAGCAGCACCACCCCCGGCACCCCCAGCACCCCCACCACCAGGGCGTTGAAGAGATTCACCCCCAGGCTCAGGCCCGTGAAGGGGGAGGTGACGTTGAGGAGGATCAGGGCGCCCAGGCCCAGCAGGGTGTTCAGCAGCGCCTTCCCCGCCAGGCGCAGGGGAGCGGAGAACACCATCCCCACCAGGGCCAGCAGGAACAGAGCCGCCATGGTGAGGAGCAGAATGGTCCCTACGTCCATCGGCCCCTCCCGCCCACACCGGCTGTGACGGCGGTCTTGGCGCAGGTCTCCAGCTCCTTGATCTGCCGCAGCAGGTAGTTCATCCGGGATTGGAGGGCCCGGATCTCGAAGATGCAGGACTCCGTGAGCTCCGGGTCGCTGGTGTAGTCGAAGGCGGCGTAGGCGTGGTTCAGGGCGTCCTGGGTGGTTTGCAGGCTTGTCTTAAGTTCCAGCAGCGCGGGCCCGTCGCCCTGGCGGGGGCGGATGGGAGAAATTCGTCTCATGGCAGGTCCCTCCTTGGTTTCCAATCTATGAACAGTTTGGACAAATATTCCTGCTTTTATTACGGGAGGGAAAGGAAATTACGGAAGGAGGGGAGACACTTGCGGGAGACCTATATGCGCATGGCCCTGGCCCTGGCGGAGGAGGCCGGGGCGGCGGGGGAAATTCCGGTGGGCTGCGTCATCGTCCGGGACGGACAGGTGGTCGGACGGGGCCGCAACCGCCGGGAGGAGAAGGGCAGCGCCCTGTCCCACGCGGAGGTGGAGGCCATCGCCCAGGCCAACGCCGCCCTGGGGGACTGGCGGCTGGAGGACTGCGAGCTCTACGTCACCCTGGAGCCCTGCCCCATGTGCGCCGGGGCCATTCTGAACGCCCGGATCCCCCGGGTCTGGTTCGGGGCCCGGGACCGAGTCATGGGGGCCTGCGGGGGAGTGATAAACCTCTTCATGGAGGACTTCCCGAACCGGCCCGCCCTGGTGGGCGGGGTGCTGGAGGAGGAGTGCCGGCAGGTGCTGACGAAGTTTTTTCAAAGCCTCCGGCGGCGGACGCCGGAGATTTAATACTTTTGTAATAGACGCCGCTGGTTTTTGTAACATCCTGGTAGTAACATCATCCTTGCAAGAGACAATAACTTCTTTTCATCCAATCTTCCAAAACATAACCACAGGAGCGGAGGGCCAGGCCCCCGCTCCTGCGGTTATCTTTTTATTTTGCGAAACCGGGGCGTCGTTGGAGGCGTCACAGCCAGAACCTGTGGGAGAGGCAGCCCCGGAGGATCGAGGCGATCCCCTGCAGGATCAGGAAAACGCCCGCCAGGACTAAAATGGCCACCATGCCCGCTACCGGGTCCAGGAAGGAGAAGAAGCCCAGGGCGGCCAGGATCAGCCCCAGGGCGGTGAACCAGCCCCAGCCCCGGACGCCCAGCCGGCGCAGCTCGAAGGAGTTGGCGAACTTGCTGATCCCGGAGCACATCAGCCACATGCCGAAGATGAAGGGCAGGGTCAGGGCGGTGAACCACTGGTTGAACAGGATGAACAGGGACAGCAGCACCGTCAGTATGCCGTCCACCAGGAACCAGCCCGCCCCGGCCATGCATCTGTTTCCGACCGCGAAGATCACGATGTCAACAACGCCGGAGAGGAGCATGGCGACGCCAAAGAACAGGGAGATGCTGGAGAGCGTCAGGCTGGGGGATGCCAGACAGAGGACTCCCGCCACGATCAGCAGGACCCCGGCGACCACCCACAGGACGCGGGAGACGTTTCGGCTCATACAGAAAACCTCTTTTCGTCAGAGATCAAAACTGGGAAACTGGGAAAAAGAGCGGGCGCCCGTCTCCACGGGCGCCCGACCCGATCATCCGATGGCGATGGTGGAGCGCTTGGGCAGCTCCTTCTTGGCCTCCTTGGGCATGGAGATCCGCAGGATGCCGTCCTCGTACTTGGCGGTCACCTGGTCCGGTTCCACGTCGCCCACATAGAAGCTTCGGCTGCAGGCCCCGGCGTACCGCTCCTGGCGGATGTACCGACCCTTCCTGTCCTCCTCGTCCTTGTCCAGGCCCTTGGCGGCGCTGACGGTCAGGCAGTCGTCCTTCAGGTCCACGGTGATCTCATCCCTCTTGAAGCCGGGCAGGTCGATGTCCACCTCGTAGGTATCCTCTGTCTCCCGCACGTCGGTCTTTATCAGGTTCTTGGCCCGCTTGCCGTACAGCGGGTCGCGGCCGTTCCATGCGGGATGTCCCGTAAAGTAATCGTCAAAGAACTCATCAAACAAATTTTCACCAAAGATGCTGGGCAACATATTGATTCCTCCATTCTGATTCTCTTGCTCGATCTTGTTTGCCCTGCGGCGGGGGGCCCTTTTGCCCTCCTCTCTCGGAACAATTTTATGATACCACAAATTTTAGCACTTGCAAGAGGAGAGTGCTAAAATTCACAGAAGAACAACAGATCGTTCACAAAATATATGATTTCTGGCCTGAGCGGTCCCAGGGAGGTGAATGATTCGAGGCCTGCCGGGGATTTATCGAAAGAAGATCAGCCCCAGAGCCGCGCTCAGCAGGATCACCTTGGGCACGCTGAGCTTCCACTTCAGCAGAAGAAGCAGGTCGATCAGGCCGATCAGGATTGCGGGAGGGCTGACGGCGGAATCCACCACGTAGTTGGTCTGACAGAAGGAGGCGATGACGCCCAGCAGAAGCCCGACGCAGACCGGGCGTACCCCCGTCAGCACCTGATTCATCCGATGGCTGTTCTGAAATCTCTGAAAAAAGACAGCCGCCAGAGCCGTCAGGGTAAACGTGGGCGTCAAGACGCCCAGATTCGCCGCGACGGCCCCTGGGATTCCCGCCGCGTGGATCCCCGCGAAGGTGGCGCAGTTCAGGCCTAGGGGCCCCGGCGTCATCTCCGCGATGGCGACGATGTCGGAGACCTCGCTCAGGCTCATCCACCCGTTGGACACGACCTCGTGGGAGATCAGGGGGATCATGGACAGGCCGCCGAAGCTGGTAAAGCCGATCTTGACAAAGCTCCAAAACAGCTTAAGAAGGGTCAGAATCACGGCGGTCCGTCCCCCTTCTCTCATAGTATTCACAGATCAGAATGCCGCTGATAACGCCGATCACCACAAGTGTCACACAGCTCACATTGAAAAACAGGTAGAGGCCGAAGGCGGCCGCCGCGAGGATCACACAGGTAGGAAAGCGGAAGGCCCCCTTGACCAGATTGACGGCCGCGCTGGCGATGATCGGCACAATGGCGGCGCGCACGCCGGTCATGGCTCTCATGACCCACAGGTTCTCCCTGAAGATAGTATAGCAGTATGTGATGACCGACAGCACGACCATCGGAGGGATCACCATGGCAATCACACAGGCGGCCGCGCAGGCCAAGCCCCCCACACGGTAGCCGTACAGAAAGGCCACGTTGCCGATCATCGTCCCGGGCAGGCTCCGCCCGACGCTGGTGATGTCCAGCAGCTCCTGGCTGGTGATCGTTTTTTCCCTTTCCACATACAGCTTCTGCATCTGCGCCACAATGCTCCAGCCGCCGCCAAAGGTAAAGCAGCCAAACAGAAAGAACTGCCGGAAAAGTGTGAGCGCCTGTTTCCAGTTCTTCAAGTCCCATTCCCCCTTGCCTGATTCAGCGATGTCTGAATAAAAGAACAGCCGCGGAGCCTTACAGCCAAAGGCCCCGCGGCTGTTTTGCCACTCCTTTTTTCAGCCCGTACGGGATGAAGCCCGAGGGTTATGCCTCGCTTTCCGCTTCCCCCAGCGCATTCTCCTCCTCCGCTTCCGGCAGGTCCCAGGCCCGCTGGAGGAGGCGAAACACAGTGAGAAGCGCGGCGCAGCCGCCGAAGAGCAGGACCACGGCCCGCCCGCCGTCAGCCATAGCGGCCAGACACAGCATCACGGCGAGATCCGCCAGAACCGTGAAGGTCCGGGGGCGGCTCTCCCGCCGGAGGAAGCCCGCCAGCTGGGAGAAGGCATAGGCCGCTATGGCGGCGGCCAGGATCTGAAGGTAGTACCGCGGCAGCACCGGGTCATTCGCCGCCGGCAGATACACGGTCAGCACCAGGAACACCCCGAAAAACATGGCGGGCAGCACGGGGGCTACGCCGGGGACTTCCCCGGCCCGGAACCGCTTCGTTAGGACCAGAAGCCCCCCGGCGGAGGCCAGGGCCAGGAGCCCTGTGACGATGGCGGCGACGCCGCCGCTTGTGAAGCCGTCCAGAGCCAGTAGGCATCCGCCGGCGGCCAGCAGCATACAGCCCACTGCCAGGACGGTGAGGGAGCGCCGGCCCGGGAGAGAGAAGTGGCTGGTGAAGGAGACCCGCTCCCGGCTCTGCCTCCGGACCAGGATCAGCTCCAGGACAGCCAGGAGGACCAGGGCCGCCGCCAGCGCCGTCCCCGCCGCCGAGGGCAGGGCCAGACCGGTTTCCGGGTCAAAGCCTGTGCGGTTCTGGACCAGCCGCAGGCAGAAGAGGACGGCTCCAGCCCCCCAGAGGCGGGCTAAGGTATAGTAAGCGGTTTTCATTCTTTAACTCCAACTCCATTTCCCGGGAGGGTCCCCGGACGCGCGGCGCGCTCGTAATCATGAGATGTAGTATAGCACGTCTCACATCATTTGTCATCATGTTTTGGACAAGCGGTGCATAGACTGGCGGGGAGAGGAGTGGTGCGCGGTGGGAAAGCACATTGGCATATCCCTGGTTTTGATTTTTTTGCTCTTTTTCCTCCCCTGGCTGTGGGGGGAGCCGTCGAAAATTCCTGAGACGACGGAGGCGGAGTCCGGGGAGCCGGAACGTGAGGAGGAGCCGGACTATACCGCCGCCGGAGCGGTGGACAGCAGCCTGATCCTCCATGTGCTGGTGGACGGCCAGGTTCAGGAGATGGACATGGGGACGTATCTCATGGGAGTGGTCCGGGCGGAGATGCCCGCCTCTTTCGCCCAGGAGGCGCTGAAGGCCCAGGCGGTTGCCGCCCGAACCTATACCATCCGGAAGATGGAAAACGGCGGCAGCGCCAACCACCCGGAGGCCGACGCCTGCGACGACATCACCTGCTGCCAGGCATACCTCAGCCAGACGGAGGCGGCGGCCAACTGGGGGGACCAGGCGGCGGTCTACGAGGAAAAGATCCGTACCGCCGTGGCGGAAACCGACGGACAGTGCGTGCTCTATGAGGGAAGTCCCGCCCTGACGGTGTTCCACTCCTCCTCGGCGGGGATGACCCAGGACTCCGCCGACGTGTGGAGCGAGAGCCTGCCCTACCTGCAGAGCGTCCAGTCCCCGGAGAACGAGGACACAGTGCCGAACTACCGCTCCACAGCGACCTTCACCGCCGGGGAGCTCCAGGCCCTGCTCCAGGCCGCCCTGCCGGAAGCGGATCTGACCGGCAGTCCCTCCAACTGGTTCACCAATATGCGCCAGAGGGAAAACGGCGCCGTCACCAGCCTGACCGTAGGGGGCGTGGAGGTGGGCGGCAACCAGCTGCGGACCATCCTGGGCCTGCGCAGCGCCTGCTTCACCATCTCCTTTGAGGACGACACCGTCACCTTCTCCGTCACCGGCTACGGCCACGGGGTGGGCATGAGCCAGTACGGGGCCAACGTCCTGGCCGCCGACGGTATGACCTATGAGGAGATCCTGACCTGGTACTACACCGGCACCACCGTGGAGACCTATGTCTGCCAGCGGTGAGAACGGGAGGAACGGGGCATACTATCCCCGGGAGGTGAGAGACGTGTCCACGGAGAGAGAGGAGCGCAAGCCCGGCCGGCCCGACGGGGAGGACGATGTGATCAACAAGTACGGCACCTATGAGGTCCAGCGGAACAACGGGGAGGAGAACCAGTACCCCATGATCGCCCAGGGCCTGTCCCGGGCCGAGGCCATGCTGCAGCTGAAGCAGGCGGAGGCCTGGCGGGCCAAAAAGCCCAAGGAGATGAAAAAGCCATAGCGGCTGGGAGGGTCCCGGACCGGCGCGGCCGGTCCGGGACCCTTCCGCCCTGCCGGGGGACGGACGAGCGGAAGCGTTCCGCTCCCACTCCTCTGGCGCTCCTGTACAGACTCACCCCGATTCCCGGCTCCGGAGCCGCTTTTGGTTGCCATTGGTCCCATCAAGTGGTATACTGTCCTCATACAAAAACCGACATGTTATACTGACGCAATGGAGGGCATGACCATGCAAAATCTGGAGAGACAATACCACATCAACTGCGTTCAGGGGGACGTGGGGCGCTACTGCATCCTGCCCGGGGACCCGGGCCGCTGCCAGTCCATTGCCGCCCTCTTCGACGACGCGAAATTCATCGGCCAGAACCGGGAGTATGTCATCTACACCGGCACCCTTCTGGGGGAGAAGGTCTCCGTGTGCTCCACCGGCATCGGCGGACCCTCTGCCGCCATCGCCATGGAGGAGCTGCACAACATCGGCGCGGACACCTTCATCCGGGTGGGGACCTGCGGCGGCATCGATCTGAACGTCCAGTCCGGGGACATCGTGGTGGCCACCGGGGCCATCCGCTTTGAGCACACCAGCCGGGAGTACGCCCCCATCGAGTTCCCCGCCGTGTCCGACTTCGGCGTGGCCGCCGCCCTGGCCCAGGCCGCCAGGGACATGGGCAAGACCTGTCACATGGGGGTGGTCCAGTGCAAGGACAGCTTTTACGGCCAGCACAGCCCCGGCCGGATGCCGGTGAGCTATGAGCTGCTGAACAAGTGGGAGGCCTGGAAGCGGCTGGGGGTGAAGGCCAGCGAGATGGAATCCGCCGCCCTGTTCGTGGTGGCCGCCGCTCTGGGCGTCCGCTGCGGCAGCTGCTTCCACGTGGTGTGGAACCAGGAGCGGGAGGCCGCCGGCCTGGACCAGAAGATGAGCGAGGACACCTCCGCCGCCGTCCGGGTGGGCGTGGAGGCGCTGAAGCTGCTGATCCGGCGGGACAGGGCGGAGAAATGATCGTCCCCGGGCACCGCCGGGACCTTGGCGCGGCGGCGTTGTTCCGCCCGCAAAAATGAAACGGGAGGGGCTCTGTGGGAGCGCCGCTTGTCTGTGCTTGCGGGAGGAAAGCTGAAAAAACGGGGCGGATTCCCCGAAAAAGGTAAAATTCCCCTTGACAGGAGCGGCACTGACCCAGTATGATAAGCTGTGTGCGAAAGGGAGTAGTCGGCGCCTTTTTGGGTGCGGCATTGAGCGACAATCCGGCCCGGTGGGCCCGCTCCTGCCTGAAATGACAAGACTTTTACGGTGCGCCGCCCCATGCGCCGTAAAAGTCTTTTTATTTCCCCTCTCTCCCTCAAATCGGCCGGCGAGGCACGCCGGCTTGTTTAAGGAGGTTTTTCCCCATGCAGCTATTCACCGATCTGTTTTCCAATGTGCTCAACTTCACCTGGCAGGAAGGGGTCATGATCCTGGTCGGGTGCGTGCTGATCTACCTGGCCATCAAGCGGGAGATGGAGCCCACCCTGCTGCTGCCCATGGGCTTCGGCGCCATTCTGGTGAACCTGCCCTTTGCCAGCGTGGAGGCCATCGAGACCCTGTTCAACGCGGGTATCGCCAGCGAGCTGTTCCCCCTGCTGCTGTTCATCGGCATCGGCGCCATGATCGACTTCGGCCCCCTGCTGTCGAACCCGAAGATGTTCCTCTTCGGCGCGGCGGCCCAGTTCGGCATCTTCTTCACCCTGGTGGTGGCGGTCATCCTGGGCTTTGATCTGAAGGACGCCGCCTCCACGGCCATCATCGCCGCCGCCGACGGCCCCACCAGCATCTACGTGGCCAACTATTTCCAGAGCACCTATCAGGGCGCCATCATGGTGGCCGCTTACTCCTACATGGCCCTGGTGCCCATCATCCAGCCCCCCATCATCAAGGCCATCACCACCAAGAAAGAGCGCCTGATCCGCATGGAGTACTCCCCCAGCAACGTCTCCAAGACCACCCGCATCCTCTTCCCCATCTTCGTGACCATCATCGCCGGCACCGTGGCCCCCAAGAGCGCGGAGCTCATCGGCTTTTTGATGTTCGGCAACCTGATCCGCGAGTGCGGCGTGCTGGACAGCCTGAGCCAGACGGCCCAGAACGCCCTGGCCAACCTGGTGACCCTGCTGCTGGGCATCTCCGTGGCCTTCCGGATGCAGGCCAACGACTTCCTCACCTGGCAGACCCTGCTCATCCTGGCCCTGGGCCTGGTGGGCTTCGTGTTCGACACCGTGGGCGGCGTGTTCTTCGCCAAGTTCCTGAACCTGTTCAGCAAGAAGAAGATCAACCCCATGATCGGCGCGGCGGGCATCTCCGCCTTCCCCATGGCTTCCCGCATGGTCCACAAGATGGGCCGGGACGAGGACCCCTACAACTTCCTGCTGATGCACGCCGCCGGCGCCAACGTCAGCGGCCAGATCGCCTCCGTTATCGCCGGCGGTCTCATCATTACCCTTGTGGAAAACCTGCTGTGATGTAAGGAGGAACATAAGATGAGTGTTGATTGGAATCTGGTTATGGCCTGCCTGGGCATCATGGTCAAGGGCATGATCGGCATCTTCATCGTGATCCTGGTGATCTGGGCCCTGGTGGCTCTGCTCAACCGCTTCACCGGCGAGAAGAAGCCCAAGGAGGACAAGAAGGCGCAGTAACGCCTCCTCCACGAGAAGAAATGAGCCCCCGGCGTCTTTGGACGCCGGGGGCTTTCTGCGTTATGCTTTCAAGATGTGGTTATTGGTGACCGGCTTACGACATGGAGACCAGGAACCGGGCGCCGGGGTCGCCGGCGAAGACGATCAGCCCGCCCTCCGGCAGGACTGCCTCCGTGTCGCCATAGATCCAGGAGCTGGCCGCCAGGGTCATGTCGGCGTTGTAGACGCAGAAGCCGCCGTTGTCTGGGACGGTGACGGTCATGGTCTTGCCGGCGGCCTCCCCCACGGTGTGCCACCGGGCGCCGCCGTCAGGCTGGATGGTGCAGTAGGAGGCATCCCCCGGGTAGACCGCCGGGGCGGCGGAGGCGTCCATGTAGAGACCGCCGTTGAGCTCGATGTACTCCACGCCGTCCACATCCCGGATGTAGACGGTGCCGCTGTCGCGGCTGCCCACGCCGGGGATCTGGAGCACGGGCACGGCGGTGTTGGCGTCCACGATCTGGTTGGTCAGCATGTAGCTCTCCGCCCCCTCAGGCACCCCCTGGAAGGAGATGGCGGCAAAGACGCCGCTCAGAGGGTAGAGGCTGGAGGTGTAGCGCTCGTTGGTCTGGAGGTAGATCTTTCCCTCCCGGGCATACCAGGCCGCCAGGGCCTCCTGGTCCGCCTCGTGCTCCGGCAGCCGCTCCATGACGTACTCCGCCACGCAGGTGGGGGCCAGGCCGGGCAGGGGGGTGTAGGCCTTCTGGAAGAGGTAGGTCCGGCCGTTGTCCTCCTCCACCAGCCGCAGGAGCATGGAGTTGGCCTCGTCCCGGAAGGTGCCGTCCGCCCGGTAGGTCAGGGGCACGGAGACACCAGCCACGGTGAGGGTCATGGTCCCGTCGGCGGTGATGTCCACGTCGTAGAGCAGGGTGGAGGTGCCGTAAGGGCCGCTGAGGGCGGTGAGCTCCTCCGGCATGGGGGAGGCCTCCGCCTGGTCCAGGGCGGCGGTCTCGTCCACCGTCACGCCCTCCTCCGCCAGAGCGTCGATGAGGATGCGGGCGGCGGCGGCCTGGTCAAAGGTGCTGGCGCCGCCGGAGGAGACCACCGCCGCGGCCATGTCGTGGTCCGGCAGGACCACCAGCCCGCTGTGGTACATCAGGGTGTCGCCGCCCTTCACCAGGGCCTGGATGCCGCTCTGGTTGAAGGGGAACATGTGGACGCTGTCCCAGCCCAGGCCGTAGGCCAGGGCGTCGCCCTCGCTGTCCTCGGGCCACATGCCCCGCAGGTACTCGTCGGCGGCCATGGCCTCCAGGGAGGCCTCTGTCAGCAGCCCCTCGCCGCACAGGGCGCCGCCGAAGGCGGCCAGGTCGGAGGCGGAGGCGTAGACGCCGCCGGTGGCCAGGGCGGCCACGGTCTCCGTGGGCAGGGCCCTGTCGTCCCCGGCGCTGAGATAGGTCCGGGCGAAGCGGTCCGCCGCCACATTGTCGGCGGGCACGAAGGTGTTCTCCAGCCCCAGGGGCTCGATCACGGCCTCGTGGAGATACGCGCCGTAGTCCATGCCGCTGGCCGCCTCGATGACCAGCTGGGCCAGGGTGTAGCTGTCGTTGGAGTAGACGCTGTAGGCCCCGGGGTCCGCCTGGAGGGTCTGGGTGGACAGCCGCTCCAGCAGGTCGTCGGAGGCGTCGTGCGCCCCGTCCCCAAAGAGGAAGGAGCTGGGGCCGGCGCTGCCCATGAGGCCGGAGGAGTGGTTGAGGAGCATACGGACGGTGATGTCCTCATACCGGGGGTCGGCCATGGTGAACCCCGGCAGGTAGGTGGTGACGGGCTGGTCCAGGTCCACCTTTCCTGCCTCCACCAGGGTCATCATCAGCACGGCGGTGTAGGTCTTGCTGATGGAGCCCACGCCGTAGAGGACGTCGTCGGTGAGGGCCCGGTCCTCAGTGCGGGAGTAGGCGCCGGCGGAGCCGGTCAGAACGATCTCGCCGTCCTTCCACAGGGCGTAGGACACGCTGTCCGCGCCGCCGTATTGAAGGGCGGCTTCCGCCGCCGTCTGGGCGGACTGGGCCAGGGCGGAGGTCTCAGCGGCCGTTCCTGTTTCCGCCGCTCCGGCCTCCGCCGCCAGGGCGGGGCTCCAGAGGGAAAGGAGCAGCGCCAGGGCCAGGGCAAAGGCCCCCCCGCCGCAGGGATGTCAGCTTCATGTGTCATGTTCTCCCTTCATACTGAAAAATCAAAAAAATCGTCCCGCCCGCCGCCCAGGCGGCGGGCGGGACAGGACCCATTATACAGATTTGAAAAGAGAAGTCAAATCGCCCAATACCTGGATTTTGTGCGAACAAAGCCTCATTTTCGTCCCTTGACCAGGGAAAGGGACGAAAGATCTGCATGAAATGCAGATCGGCCCGTAGCTTCTGCCACGGGCCGGAAAATGCCGCCTGCGCCTGTACGGTTGCCGCGACGCCGCGGCTCAGACCTCTCCCCCCTCCTCCCGGGGGACGTGAAAATCGGGGCCCAGATCCCCGGCCATCCAGTGGCGGCGGCACAGGCCGATGTACTGGTCGTTGGCCCCCAGCACCACCTGGGCCCCCTCCTTGAGGACCTTGCCGCTCTGGTCGAACCGGGCGTTGAAGGTGGCCTTCTTGCCGCACCAGCAGACAGTCTTGACCTCCTCGATCTTGTCCGCCATCACCAGCAGCTCCTGGCTCCCGGGAAAGAGGTCCCCCTTGAAGTCCGCCCGCAGGCCGTAGCACATGACCGGAATGTCCAGCTCGTCCACCAGGTGGACCAGGTAGTGGACCTCCTCCTTGGAGAGGAACTGGGCCTCGTCCACGATGATGCAGGCGTTTTGCTGCAGCTCCATGGGGCCCAGAGCCATCAGCTCGTCGAAGTAGATGCAGGGGTAGGTCAGGCCGATCCGGGAGACCACCATGTGGTCCCCGTCCCGGGTGTCGATCCGGGGCTTCACCAGCAGGGTCTGCTGCCCCCTCTCCTCGTAGTTGAACCGGGCCATCAGGGCGTTGGCCGTCTTGCTGGAGCCCATGACGCCGTATTTGAAATAAAGTTGTGCCATTGTATTTCTCTCTCCTTGACCGCAAGCTTGTTTTCTGTTTTTATCAGCTGGCATACCGGCCCCGCGGGCCGGAAGCCTGTTGTTTCTGTGCCAACGCATGGCGCCGGTGCGCTTGGATTCGCGTATCGCCGGGCGGGGGGAATATTTCTTTTCCCCGAATGGGTGCCATTCTATTTCGTCAGCTCCCGGGGTCCAGATCTTGTGGGGGCTGCCCGCCCCCACGCCCCGGGAGAATCGGGGGCTGCGCGCCCCCGAACCCCGCGGTTCACTTTTGGACGCCCAAAAGTGAACCGAAAAACCGCCAAAACCAAGGTTTTGGATTCCTTTTTCTAATTGGTCTCTATCAGGTTTGTGACATCTCTGCCACTGAATGCCGTTTTTATCTAATCTGTAATCTGGTGGTCAACGATACTCCGCCTGCCGGCCTCTTAAAGAGATGGAGGTTTCTATTAGTGCTTGTCGAAATATTCTGCGTCAAACGCACCAAAAACATTTACGCAGAATAAAACATCACGAAACAGCCTCCGCAAGGGGGGGAGACCGAAGGGCTGGTCTCTTGGTCAGAGGCAAAAATCAACCGGCGCGGCGGCAGGCACTGGCAAAAGATACACCGCAGCCGCGGCGAAACAAAATCAACATAAGGGGTCCACAGGGGGCATGCTTGCCCCCTGTGCGTGCTTTTGCCTACTTTTCCCACGAGGGAAAAGTAGGTCGGGGCACGGGGGCGGAGCCCCCGAAGGTCTCGAGCAGCGGAGCGCTCCGCT
>DVGP01000051.1 GCA_018712665.1 Candidatus Pelethomonas intestinigallinarum
TGCTTTTGCCTACTTTTCCCACGAGGGAAAAGTAGGTCGGGGTACGGGGGTGAAGCCCCCGAGAGCTATCAAATAGAATAACAGTAACCGGGGAAGAAAATTTTTCTCTCCCGCCCGCCCGGCGATACGCGAATCAGCCCTGCATCGGCCAGATGCGCCGGCACAGACAAAGCAAAAATAGGATTGGGAGGGGCTTCGCCCCTCCCATCAAAATCAAGTGCACCTGTGTGTCATGATCTCCAGAATGACCTTGTCCGTCTCCTGCATGCCCTCCTTGGCCAGGACGCCCACGTTGGCGATGGTGTTGTCCACGCCCTTGGTGACGATGCCGTCGCCGCTCTTGAACTCCTGGCTGTTGCGCCACATCCGGTAGCCCAGGAGCCCCGCGTCCACGCTGGCGGCGATCTTGGCGGCGCAGGAGGGCTTTGCCCCGTCGCAGATGGTGCCGGAGAGGATGGCCACGGCGTTGACGATGGTGTGGGCCACCGCCTCGTAGGTCCCCTCCTCCAGGAAGGCGATGCCCGCGCCGGCGCCCACCCCGGCGCTGATGGCGCCGCAGTAGGCGCTCAGCCGCCCGATGCCGCTCTTCTGGTGGATGGTCACCAGGTCGCTGACCAGCAGGGCGCGGTACAGGGCCTCCCGGTCCGCCCCCAGGTGCTTGGCGTAGCGGATCACGGGCACCGAGGCGGTGATACCCTGGTTGCCGGAGCCGGAGAGGATCACCACCGGCATCTCGCACCCGCTCATTCTGGCGTCGCTGCCGGCGGCGGCCCAGGCCTTGGCCTCGGTTTTGATGTCGGCGGGCCAGTCCCCCAGGAGGACAGAGCCGATGTTGGCGCCCCAGTCGCCGCTGAGGCCCTCGGCGGCGATGGCGCTGTTATATTCAATCTGCCGGTCCAGCAGGTCCGACACCAGCCCCAGGTCCACCTCCCGGGCGAAGGCCAGGATGTCCTCCACGGACATCTTCCGCTCCTGGCCCGCCTGTCCGGCGGCGTCCAGGGCCTTCTCCCGGAGCACCTGGCCGTCCCGCTCCACCCGGACCACGTTGCTGTGGCTGTCGGCGATGTGGACCAGGGCGGTGTGGTCCCCGGCCCAGCCGGTGAGCACAATGTCCAGCAGCCGGGGGGTGTGGGCGCACTCCACCTGGATGGGGGTCTCCTTGGCGTAGCGGGCGATGTCCCCCAGCTTGTCCTCCGGCACGTCGGAGATGACCTGCAGGATCTGGTCCGCCCGCCCGGCCACCACCCCGGCGGCCACCGCCGCCTGGATGCCCTTCAGGCCGCCGGTGTTGGGGACGATGACGCTCTTCACATTTTTGATGATATTGCCGGACACCTCCGCCAGCACCCGCTCCGGGGCCGCGCCCAGGGTCTGCCGCAGAAGGGCGGCGGCGTAGGCGATGGCGATGGGCTCTGTACAGCCGGTGGCGGGGACAAGCTCCTCCCGGAGGATGTCCACATAGGTATGGATGGTCTCAGGGCTCAGCATGACGGTCTCCTCTCTCTTCTCGTAATCTGATCTCAAGCGCCCGCCCCGGGAAAATTCCGCGGCGGGGCCCGTTTTACGCGTTATCCTCCAGCCCCGGGCGCAGGGGCAGGGAGTCGTCCTGGTCGATCCACTCCCGAACCGGGACCACCACGTAGTCCTGGGGGCTGGTGCGGATGACCACCTTCTCCAGCCCGGCGTTGATAATCATCCGGCGGCACATGGAGCAGGAGGTGGCGTCGGGGAGGATGGCGCCGGTGGCGGCGTCCTTCCCCGCCAGGTACAGGGTGCCCCCCACCATGTCCCGCCGGGCGGCGGAGATGATGGCGTTGGCCTCGGCGTGGACGCTGCGGCACAGCTCGTACCGCTCTCCCCGGGGGACCCGCATAGCCTCCCGGGCGCAGTAGCCCAGATCCACGCAGTTTCTCCGGCCCCGGGGCGCCCCGTTGTAGCCGGTGGAGATGATCTCGTCGTTCTTGACAATGATGGCGCCGTAGCGCCGGCGCAGACAGGTGGACCGGCCGATGACCGTCTCGGCGATGTCCAGGTAGTAGTTCTCCTTACTGACGCGCTCCATGGCGGACCTCCTTTGCTGGGCGCGGCTCGCCCACAGGGGCGGCGGACCGCGGCATTGACTTGCCAGGGGCTATTTGCACAAGTACCCCCCACCAGTATGCATCATATTTCGGCAAAACGCAAGGAAAAATTCACGGCCGCTGTCAAAAAAGGCGGCCCGCTGACCGCGGGCCGCCGGGAATGCGGGGGAGAGGACCGGCCGTTACTCCTCGATGTAGGCGGAGGGGGCGGGCTTTTGACCCATGGCCAGGGTGATGGCGTTGACCACAAAGAAGGCCACCACGCTGACGGCGCAGCCGAACACCACCGGCAGAATGCCGAAGAGGAAGTCGCCGCCGCTGAGGAACTGCCAGACCAGGAAGCCCGCCGTGCCGGCCACCAGGGAGAATACGCCGGCGGTCTTGGTGGCCCGGGGCACCGCCAGTCCCAGGCCGTAGGCGGCGAAGGGCCCGGAGCAGCGGATGCCGAAGGCGAAGGTGTTCATGGTGACGATGTCCACGCCGAACATGGAGATGCCCATGGCGATCAGGGCAAAGACCACGTTGCAGGCCCGGGTGTAGAAGATGATGGACTTCTCCGACAGATTCCGCTTGCCGCCCAGGCCCATGTACAGGTCGTTCATCACCATGGTGGACATGCACAGCAGGTTGGAGTCGGCGGAGGACATGGTGGCGCAGATGATGGCGGCGGAGACCAGCCCCACGATGACCCCGGGGGCATGGGCGCTGGTGACGGCCATCATGGCGTTGCTGCCGTCGGCGGCCAGGCCGGGGATGGTGTCCTGGACGGCCAGGGCGGCCAGACCCAGCAGGGTGGGGAAGATGGACATGGCCGCCATGAGGATGGCGGAGAGCCAGGAGGCGTTCTGCGCGGTGCGCTCGTCCTTGGCGGTCTCGAACCGGGAGACCATCTCGGGCCCCGCCAGGAAGGTGCAGAAGTAGTTGAAGATGTAGCCGATGATGGTGACCCAGCCGATCTTGGCGAAGTCCAGCTGCACCGGGGGCAGGGCGGAGGAGATGGCCTCCCAGCCGCCGCAGCCCTCAATGACGAAGGGGGTGGCGATGGCCAGGCCCACCAAAATGATGATGAACTGGACCAGGTCGGAGATCTGGTCGGCGATCATGCCGCCGAAGGTGGTGTAGAGGATGACCACCAGGCCGGCGATGACCAGGGCCACGTTGGTGGGGATACCCGTCAGGGTGGCCACCACGGTGCCGGAGGCGGCGATCTGGCTGGAGGTCAGGCAGAACAGGGACAGGACCCCCAGCACGGCGGTAAAGGTGCTGGAGAATTTGCCGAACCGGCGGCCCACCACCTCAGGGATGGTGACGGCCATGGTCTTGCGGATCTTGGGGGCGAAGTAGGCCAGGGGGATCATGGCGATGGACGCCGCCAGCACGTACCAGATGGCGGACATGCCCCATGCGCCGAAGGCCTTCTGGGCAAGGCCCGTGGTGGACCCGCCGCCGATGTTGTTGGCGGACAGGGAGAAGGCCACCATGAAAAGGCCCATCCGGCGGCCGGCCAGCATGTAGTCGGAGCTGTCCTTGATGTTCAGCTTGCCCACCACGAAGCCGATGATGAGCATACCCACCAGGTAGGCCGCCACGATGATCAGGGGGACGATCTGTAGCTGCATAGGATTTTCCTCCTTTTATTGTAGTCCCCCTCTCCCTTGCCCCCCGGGCCCGCTCTCTCCATGACACTTGGGAGAGGAGTTGCTCTCCTATATCATAGTCTATTGTGAACAAATTGTAAATAGCGAAAAATATTTTTTCTGGATACCTAAAAATTTTTGTGATTTGTAACAAGAGCAATCTATGCCCTTCTGCGGTTGCCAGGGGCGGAAAGCCGTGGTATACTGGAAAAGATTCCAAGACAGGAGGCGGCGGTATGCGGATCGGAACAGTACAGATCAACTCAAAGCTGGCCCTGGCCCCCATGGCCGGGGTCACCGACGCGGCCTACCGCCAGATCTGCGCGGAGCTGGGGGCGGGGCTGACCTGCACGGAGCTGGTCAGCGCCAAGGCCCTGTGCTATCAGGACAAGAAGAGCCGGCAGCTGCTGATGCCCTTCCCAGGGGAGGGGCCCTTCGCCGCCCAGATCTTCGGCAGCGACCCGGTGTGCATGGCGGAGGCCGCCCAGATCGCGGCCCAGGTCAGCGGCGCGGACTTCATCGACATCAACATGGGCTGCCCCGTGGGGAAGGTGGTCTCGAGCGGCGACGGCTCCGCCCTGATGAAGGACCCGGAGAAGGCCGCCCGGATCGCCGAGGCGGTGGTGAAGGCCAGCCCCGTGCCGGTGACGGTGAAGATGCGCCGGGGCTGGGACAAGGGCAGCGTCAACGCCGTGGAGCTCAGCCGGATGCTGGAGCAGGTGGGGGTGTCGGCCATCGCCGTCCACGGCAGGACCCGGGTGCAGATGTACGGCGGCACCGCCGACTGGACCACCATCCGGGAGGTGAAGGAGGCGGTATCCCTGCCGGTCATCGCCAACGGCGACGTGTTCTCCCCGGAGGACGCGGCCCGCATCTTGAAGCAGACCGGGGCGGACATGGCCATGATCGGCCGGGGGTGCTTCGGCAACCCCTGGATCTTCCAACAGGCCGCCGCCCTGCTGGCGGGGGAGCCGGTGCCGGAGCGGCCGAGCCTGGCGGAGCGGTGCGACACCGCCGTGCGGCAGATCGAGCTGGCCGCCCGGTACAGCTGCGAGCGGGTGGCGGTGCTCACCGCCCGGCGGCACTACGCCTGGTACCTCAAGGGGGTGCCCCACGCCTCCTATTACAAGGAACAGATCGTCCGCATGGAGACGCTGGAAGACGTCTACCGGGTGACGAGAGGGATCAAGAGGGATCTGCATGACTGAACAGGAGCTGATCAGAGCTGCCGCGGCCGGGGATGAGGACGCCTTCGGGAAGCTGGTGGAGCAGTACCAGCACAAGGTGTACCACCTGGCTCTGCGGATGTGCGGTCAGGAGGAGGACGCCGCCGATGTGGCCCAGGAGGCATTCCTGGCCGCCTGGCGGGGGCTGCCCGCCTTTCGTGGGGAGGCGGGCTTCGCCACGTGGCTGTACCGGCTGACCTCCAACGCTGCCATCGACCACCTCCGCCGGGTGAAGCGCCAGCGGGGGGACGTGAGCCTGGACGACGAGGACCTGGGGCTGGACGCCCCGGACCAGGCGCCAGGTCCTCAGGAGCGGGCCGAGGGGCAGGAGCTGCGGCAGGCGGTGTCGGAGGGGCTGGGCCGGCTCAGCGACGACCACCGGCAGGTCCTGGTGCTGCGGGAGGTCCAGGGGATGCGGTACGAGGAGATCGCCGAGGCGCTGGACCTGGATCTGGGGACGGTGAAGAGCCGCATTGCCCGGGCCCGGGGCGCCCTGCGAAAAATTTTGCTGGAAAGCGGGAACTTATCCGGCTATCTGCCGTCTAACCTATCGAAACCAAAGGAAAGGGGGCGCTGACATGGATGCCTGCCGGGAATACGAGGGGCTCATCAGCGCCTTTATCGACGGCGAGATCGCGGAGCCGGAGCGGGTGAAGCTCATGGAGCACATGGCCGCCTGCCCCGCCTGCCAGAGCTATTTTGACGACCAGATCGCCATTCACGACGCCTTGACCGGCCTGGAAGCCCAGGCTCCGTCGGACTTCTCCGAGCAGGTCATGGCCCGGGTCCGGGCTATGCCCCAGGAGCGTCCCCAGGAGGAGAAGAAGCGGATCGTTTTCCCTAGCTGGCGGCGCTGGGCGGCTCTGGCCGCCTGCTGCGCCCTGGCGGCGGGGGTGTGGGCCTTCGGCCCCGGCAAGCTCCGGGATACGGCGGAGACCAGCGTGATCCAGTATGCCCGGGACGCCGCCGGTGAGGAGCGTCCGACGGAGGAGGCGGAGAGCGCCCCGGCGGAAGACGCCGGAGCGGCCGCCCAGGACAGTACCGCCGGTGGAGAGAGCGGGGCGGAGAGCTCTGTTTCCCCCGACGCTTCCGATGGGACCGACGGCTGTGAAACGCCGCAGAGCACGGAGACGGAGACCGTCTCCGCGCCGCCCCCCGCTCCGGCGGACACGGCGCTCCCGGAGGGCGCGCTGGGGAAGGTCCAGGTTCAGGACGCCGGAGACGCCGGCGATGAGGCGGCCGCGGAGGACGCTTTGTCCGCCGAGTCCGCCGGGGAGGAGCCGGCAGAGGGGCAGGAGAGCGCCCAGGACGAGGTCTGCGTCCAGTTCTTCCAATCTCCTCCTATGGACGGCGCCGCGGCGGTGTGCCGCCTGGAGGAGGCGGAGACGGTGTCCGTGACCATCACCGCCTGGCAGGACGAGGCCTTCACCGCCCAGGTGACGGACCCTGGAAGCTGTGATTTCCTCCAGGCGGGGGACGAGGTGCTGGTCTGGTTCGAGGCGGGCACCGAGGTTCTTCTCAGCGACGGGACGGTGTTCTCCTGCGACGGAGAGGCGCCCAACGCCCCGGACTGCGGCCTGGAGGCGGGGACGGCGGTGGCCGTCACCTTCTCCAGCTACGAGACGGACCCGGCCCTCCGGCTGTACGCCGTGACGATACAGGAATAAAAAATTGGGGTGCGGCCCGTGGGCCGCACCCCAATTTTTCTTATATTATACCATTTCTTTGATGCTCTCCGCGATCTGGGGAGCGGTGAGGCCGTACTCAGCCAGAACCTCCCAGGCCTTTCCGGACTGGCCGAACTGGTCCTGGACCCCGATCTTCCGGAAGGCGCAGTCCACCTTGCCCATGAGCACCCCGGCCACCGCGTCGCCCAGGCCGCCGATGACGCTGTGCTCCTCCACGGTGACCACCTTGCCGCACTTTCTCGCCCACTCGGTGACGCAGTCGGCGTCGATGGGCTTGACGGTGTGGACGTTGATGACAGCGGCGCTGACGCCCTGGGCGGCCAGGAGGTCCGCGGCCTTCAGGGCCTCGCTGACCATCAGGCCGGTGGCGAACACCGCCACGTCGGCGCCCTCCCGGAGGACGTTGGCCTTGCCGATCTCAAAGGGGTAGTCCTCCTCGAACACCGGGGTGGCCAGCCGGGCCAGGCGGATGTACACCGGCCCCTCCATCTCCGCGGCGGCAAACACCGCCTTCCGAGTCTCACTTGCGTCGGCGGGGCAGATGACGGTCATGCCGGGGATCACCCGCATGAGGGCCAGGTCCTCCAGGCACTGGTGGCTGGCGCCGTCCTCGCCCACGGACACGCCGGCGTGGGACATGCAGAGCTTCACATTCAGCCGGGGGTAGGCGATAGAATTGCGGATCTGCTCGTAGACCCGGCCCGCGCCGAACATGGCGAAGGTGGAGCAGAAGGGGATCAGCCCCATGGTGGACATGCCGGCGGCCATATCCACCATGTTGGCCTCGGCGATGCCGATATTGAAGAACCTGTCGGGGAACGCCTTCTGGAACGTGGCGGTCATGGTGGACTTAGACAGGTCCGCGTCCAGGACCACCACCTTGTCGTTGACCTTGCCCAGCTCGGCCAGGGCCTCGCCGTAGGCCGCTCTCGTCGCTTTCTCACTCATTGTCTCAGCCCTCCAATTCCTTCAATGCCTGCTGCCGCTGCTCCTCGCTGGGCGCCTTGCCGTGCCAGCCCGCCTGGTTCTCCATGAAGCTGACGCCCTTGCCCTTGACGGTGTGGGCCAGGATGGCCTTGGGCTTGCCGGGCTCCGTGGCCTCGTTCAGGGCGGCCAGGACCTGCTCCAGGTCGTTGCCGTCGGACAGCTCCACCAGGTGGAAGCCGAAGGCCCGGAGCTTGGCGGCCATGTCCCCCAGGCTCATGACCTCGTCGTTGGGCCCGTCGATCTGCAGACCGTTGTTGTCAATGACCACCGTAAGGTTGTCCAGCTTATAGTGGCTGGCGGCCATAAAGGCCTCCCACACCTGGCCCTCCTGGCACTCGCCGTCCCCCAGGATGGTGCATACCCTGGTGTCCTTCCCCATGTGCTTGGCCCCCAGGGCCATGCCCACGGCGAGGGAAATGCCCTGGCCCAGGGAGCCGGTGGAGGCGTCCACCCCGGGGATCTTCTTCATGTCCGGGTGGCCCTGGAGCATCCCGTGGAGCTGCCGGAAGGTCTTGAACTCGTCTTTACTGAAAAATCCCAGCTCCGCCAAAATCCCATAGTAGCAGGGAGCGGCGTGGCCCTTGCTGAGAACGAAGCGGTCCCGGTCCGGGTCCTTGGGATTCTTTGGGTCGATCCGCATCTGCGTACAGAAGATGGCGCTCATCAGCTCCACGGCGGACAGGGACCCGCCGGGGTGGCCGCTGCCGGCGTTGGCCGTCATGTTGATGATGTCCCGCCGGACCTCTGTGCAGAAGTCTTTCAGCTGTGCTGTATTCATGGCATTTCCTCCCCATTGAATTTTGCCTTTTTTAAGGATACCGCACTCGGGGCCCAAAGTCAATCGGCGCGCCCTCTCCGCGGCGGGAAAATTGACATTTTCCGCCCCAGGCGGTATAATACCGGCGATCATGAACACAGCTTGGCGGCGGAGGCCGCCGGCGAGGAGGGACCTATGCTCAAGGCAGTTGTATTCGATCTGGACGGCACGCTCCTGGACACCATTCCGGACATTGCGGCGGCGCTGAACCACTCCCTGGCCGCCAACGGCCTGCCCACCCACCCGGCGAAGGCGGTGGAGGGCTTCGTGGGAGGCGGCATACGCTCCGCCGTGGTGAAGGCCGCACCGGCGGGGTCCTCCGAGGCGGTCATCGAACAGGTGCTGGCGGGGTACCACGACGTGTACGTGGCCCACTGCACGGACAGGACCGCCCCCTATCCCGGGGTGGAGGACATGCTCTCCGCCCTCACCGCCCGGGGCCTCCAGCTGGGGGTGCTGAGCAACAAGACCGAGGCCACCGCCCGGAAGATCATCGCCCACTACTTCCCCGACACGCCCTTCCGCTTTGTCTTCGGCCGGGCGGAGGGACGGCCCCTGAAGCCCGACCCCGGCGCCGCCGCCCCGGTGCTGGAGGCCCTGGGCCTGGCCCCGGAGGAGATCGCCTACGCCGGGGACAGCGGCACCGACGTGACCTTCGCCAAGGCCGTGGGCTTTCTGGCGGCGGCCACCCCCTGGGGCTACCGGAGCCGGGAGGAGCTGGCCGCCCTGTCCCCGGACCTCCTGCCGGAGACGGCGGCGGAGCTGACGGCGGCGCTGCTGGAACGGGCCGACGGCTGAGACGCGGCGGGCGGGGCAGGGGAGAGGCTGCCCCTCCCCAAAGTGAAGCCGAAAGGCTTTGCGGGGTATTCGATTTCATTCGAGGCGGGCTTTGCCCCCTCGAGCTCCCCCCGGCGCTGTGTGTTTTTTACTTCTGAGGAAAGTCTTTCGACACGCTGAGGCGGGCCGCCAAACGGCGGCCCGCCTCGCCGCTTTCCCGGATTAGAGACCATCCTCCCCCCGCAAATTTTCAAATTTCGGGCGGTTAGCCCTTGTTTTTTTCACAGGGGAGAGTAAAATAAAGGGTCGAGAGAATTTGCGGGCACTTTAGCCGCACCATTTTGCGAAAAAGAAGGAATAACTGCTATGACGAAAGTAAACGTGATCTCCGGCTTCCTGGGCGCGGGGAAGACCACCCTGATCCGCAAGCTCCTGGAGGAGGCACTGAAGGGCGAGAAGGTGGTCCTCATTGAGAACGAGTTTGGGGAGATCGGCATCGACGGCGGCTTCCTCCGGGACGCCGGGGTGGAGATCAGCGAGATGAACTCCGGGTGTATCTGCTGCTCCCTGGTGGGGGACTTCGGCAAAGCCCTGGAGCAGGTGATGGACCAGTTCCACCCCGACCGCATCCTCATCGAGCCCTCCGGCGTGGGCAAGCTCTCCGACGTGGTCCGGGCCGTCCAGGGCGTGGCGGAGCATATCCCCGGCATGGTCCTGGGCTGCGCCGTCACCGTGGCCGACGCCACCAAGTGCAAGGTCTACATGAAGAACTTCGGCGAGTTTTATTTAAACCAGGTCGTCCACGCCGGGGCCATCATCCTCAGCCGCACCCAGAAGCTCAGCGAGGAGAAGCTGGCGGAGGTGGCGGCCCTGCTGCGGGAGAAGAACCCCCAGGCCCCCATCGTCACCACCGCCTGGGACCAGCTCACCGGCGGGCAGCTCCTGGCCGCCATGGAGGAGGGCAACACCCTGGCCCGGGAGCTGCTGGACGAGGGGGAGGTCTGCCCCGTCTGCGGCTGCCACCACGACCACGACCATGAGCACCATCACAACCATGACCATCACCACGGCCATAACCACTGCGATCACGACCATGAGCATGATCACGACCACGAGCATGACCATCACCACGGCCACGACTGCGGCTGCGGCCATGACCACGACCACGAGCACCACCATCACCACCACGGCCACGACGCCGACGAGGTGTTCTCCAGCTGGGGTGTGGAGACCACAAGGACCTTCTCTGAGGAGAGCTTGCGGTCCATCCTGGCGGAGCTGGACACCGGCCGGTATGGCGCGGTGCTCCGGGCCAAGGGCATCGTGAAGGCGGAGGACGGCCGCTGGCTCCACTTCGACTACGTGCCGGAGGACCACCAGGTCCGGTTCGGCGGCGCGGACTACACCGGCCGGCTGTGCGTCATCGGCAGCAAGCTGGACGAGGCCGGGCTGCGCGCCCTCTTCGGGGTGTAAGCCATGGCCAGGACGGAACAGGTCTTCCCCGTCTACATGGTGGCGGGCTTCCTGGACAGCGGCAAAACCTCCTTCATCAACGGCATCCTCTCCGACGGCTTCGCCCGGGAGGACCGGACGCTGCTGCTGTGCTGTGAGGAGGGGGAGACGGAATATGACCCCAAGGCCCTGGGCAACGTGACGGTGGTGACGGTGGACGACCAGGAGACGCTGACGCCGGAGTTTTTGCTGGCCCAGCAGCGGAAGTGCCGGGCCACCCAGATCATCGTGGAGTACAACGGTATGTGGCAGATCCAGGACTTCTACACCCAGTCCATGCCCCCCTCCTGGGTCCTCTACCAGATCATTGTCACCGCCGAGGGCCCAACCTTCGAGCTCTACGCCAAGAATATGGGCTCCCTCATGCTGGAGAAGCTCCGCAACGCCGACATGATCATCATCAACCGCTGCGACCAGGCCCTGCGGGACGCCCTGCGGCGGCGGAACCTGCGGATGGTGAACCGCCGGGCGGACATCTATCTGGAAAATACCGACGGCACCAGCGAGGACTATATGGACGGCACCGTCTCCGCCTTCGACCTGACCGCCGACCCCATCGTGGTCACCGACGAGGACTACGGCTTCTGGTTCGTGGAGATCATGGACAACCCCAAGATGTACGAGGGGAAGCGGGTTCGGTTCCGAGCCATGATGTGCAAGCCCCCCCGGTACGGGGACTACTTCACCCCCGGCCGGTTCGCCATGGTCTGCTGCGCCGAGGACATGAACTTCCTGGCGGTGGCCTGCATCGGCTACGACGCGAAGGACATCCCCGAGCGGACCTGGGTGGAGATCACCGCCGTGTGCCGGGTGGAGCACTGGGACCCCTACGGCGAGGAGGACGGGCCGGTGCTCCATGTGGAGCGCGTGGTCCCCTGCGAGAAGCCGAAAGAGGAAGTTGTTCAGATGTAGCGGGGCCCATACCTCGTTTTGTGGGGGCTCCGCCCCCACACCCCGGGTTACTTTTCTCTTGTCAGAAAAGTAACCAAAAGGACACTTAGGAGGGGGACACTTTCGACTGTGTCCCCCTCCTAAGAATCTCCCCCCGCAACGACCAATGAGGGGGCTGCGGCCCCCTCTTTGGATTCTCCCCCGGACAGTCCTATGGACTGCCCGGGGACCCCTCAAAATTTCACTTGCGCGGGCGGAATGAATCCGCCCTTGCGCCAAGGTTTTCGCCGTTGGCGAAAACGCTTGAACGCCGGACTCCCGGCGGGCAATCTCTGAGAGGCGCTTCCACCGTCGAGCAGAGAGACTGGAGGTTATGCGGGGGTTTCCAAAGGGGGGCGGGCGCCCCCCTTTGTGTCGTCGCGGATGAGGGGGTCACGGGGGAGAAACCCCATCGAAAGGGTTTCTCCCCCGTGCGTGTTTTTGGTTACTTTTTGCACGAGCAAAAAGTAACCCGGGTCCGGGCCGGGGAGGCCCGGGAGCCATCAAATAGACTGGCAGTCATTCGGTGAGAGAAGTGTTTCTTTCCTTAGAGGAAACAAACCTCTCCTCCAGTGAAACAAGAAAATGGGTGACGGCCAGCAGGTCGGCGGACCCGCCGGGGCTGATCCACCGCTGGATGAGGTCCCGGTCCATCTCCAGGGCGGCCTCCCGGCCCTCCGTCGTCTCCATACCCCCCAGGGCCAGGACCTGGCACGCCCGCCGCCGGGCGTACTCCGCCGCCTCCGGCCCGCCCCGGGCCAGGATATTGGTGTCGGCGGTGCGGGCGATGAGCTCCAGCAAGGTCTGGACCAGGGCGTCGTTTCGGGAGAGGCCCCGGGCCAGGGCCGCCCGGTACCGGGGGGCGGACAGCTGCCGCACGGTCTCGTACCCGCTCTCCGCCTCCCCACGGATGCCGGTGATACCGTGGTCCAGGTAGAGCTGCTCCCCTTTGGTCCGGGGCGGGCGCTCCGCCAGGGCGGCGAAGTCCCGCCGGCACAGCCCCCGGCACAGCTCCCCGGCGGCCCGGCACACGGCCTCCACCGTCACCTCTCCCTGGCCCCACAGCCACCCAGCGCAGCCGCACAGCACCGCCATGGAGAACACCGCCCCCTTGTGGGTGTTCACTCCGCCGGTGGCGGCGAACATCGCCCGCTCCGCCTCCGCCCCCAACCGGCGCAGGGGGGGAAGAGCTCCGGCAGGGGCTGGCTCTGCCCCTCCCGGCCGACGGCGGCGAAGCGGACAAACCAGCTTCCCAGGGCGGCGGCGCTGGACTGAAAAGTGAAGAAATCCATATCGCTGTGGGCGCCGCAGTTGAGGCGGTCCACCAGCCCCGGCTTGGGGGTGGCCGCCGCCTCAAAGAGCAGCCCCTCCAGGGCCAGGGCCCCGATGATCTCCGCCGCGTTTTCCGCCATGTCCTTCCTCCTCCGTGTGCGGTCAGTCAGTCTGCCCGCTGTGAAAATGTGCCGCCAGCATCCCGTCGATCTTGGCCTGCATCTCCGCCACGGTGTGGCGGCGGGAGCGGGCGCAGACCTGGGCCTGTTCCCCGCAGAGTAGGCAGGAGCGGTAGCCGGGGCGGCTGAGCTTCCGTCCCGTTTCGTCCAGCACGTCCATGTCGAAGAGCCGTCCCAGGGGGTGGCTCTCCTCAATAGCGGTTACCCGGGCCTTGACAGTCCCGGCGTCACCGTCGAAGCACAGCAGCGCCTCGTCCCCGGTCTTCTCGTGGACCTCGATTTTCTCCAGCACCGGAATGCCCAGCTCCCCAAGGGTGGAACGAATGGCGGACAGCCCCTCGTCAAAGGCCCGCCGCAGCTCGGCGTTGGTCTTGACGGGGCCGGGGACGTTCATGGTAAAGGAGAGGAGGGGTTTTCCGTGGCGCTCCAGCAGCGCTCTCTGTCGTTCTTGCCGCGTCTCCCGGCACAGCAGCATGTCCTCCAGCGTGACCTGTTCACCGACCATAGCGCAAAATCACCTCTGAGCGAAGCGGAGCTTCGCGAACAAAAAATTTTGCCCCGCTTTTGTAAAAGCGGGCCGGGGTCTGGGGCGGGGAGCCCCGGAGCGCCCCCAAAGACCGGCAGCCTCAGTAGTGGACCACGTCCCCGGCGGAGCGGATTCGCTCCAGCACCGGCTGGGCCTCCGGATCGCGGAAATAGTCCAGGGTGGCCGGGGGGACCAGGGTATCCAAAGCGGCAAAGTCCCCCTGCTGGAGGGCTTGCCGCACGGTGGAGGCGCTGATGGGTTTGCCGTCGGGCCCGGCTTTCCGGGGGATAACCACACACTCCACCCCCGCCTTGGGCAGCTCCCGGGTCAGGACGTCGTTGTAGATGCCGGTGACCACGCTGGCGGGCTCCTCCCCCACGTACCGCCGCCGGATGCCCAGGGCCCTGGCGATCTTCAGGAAGATGGCC
>DVGP01000052.1 GCA_018712665.1 Candidatus Pelethomonas intestinigallinarum
ACGATACGTTTCTATTGTATAAAGCTTCTCCTGTATCGATCTCTAAATTCAATTTTTGAGCTAACATGGCTCTATTTTCCTCGTTTTTATCCCTTTGTTGTTCCTTCAAAGCTACAGGCAAAACATCCCTAGTTCTAAAATACGCTTTAATGCTATTTTTGTCAATATAAATATCATTACAATATATATAAACAGACGAGTGCCCGGCCATACGGCCGGGCGCTCGTCTGCTATAGCTCCTTATAGTGGTAGAACCGTGCGAAGTTGTTGAAGAGGATGTCCTCCAGCAGCCCCTGCTCCAGCCCCAGGGCCAGGGCCTTGGCCAGCTCCTTCTTCGGGCACCAGATGGGGTAGTCGGAGCCGTAGAAGATGTGGGTGGGGTCGTAGGCGTAGAGGATGTCGTAGAGAGGCCGTTTGTCCTCCACGTAGCTGAAGGAGGAGGAGATGTCGGTGTACACGTTGTCCAGCCTGGTCAGGGGCCGGATCTTCTCCATGTCCCAGTCCCCCCAGTTCCCCAGGTGGGCGGCGATACACCGCAGCTTGGGGAAGGTCGTGGCCACCGGCAGCAGGTGCTTGGGGCCGGACACGTCCACCCGGGGGTCCCCCATGTGGCAGATCAGGAACATGTCCGTCCGCTCCATCTCCTCGAACATGGGAAAGAGCCGGGCGTCGTCCAGGGCGAAGTGCTGGAACTCCGGGTGGATCTTCACCCCGTGGATGCCGTGGTCCCGCAGCCACTTCAGCTCCTCCCTGTAGTTCTCATACTCGGCGTGGAGGGTGCCGCAGGGGATGAACTGGGGGTACTTCCGGCACTGCTCGTAGATGAAGCGGTGGATGGACTCCACCTGGTGGGCGGTGGTGGCGGCGGAGAACACCATGGCGTACTCGACCCCCGCCTCCGCCAGCACGTCCGCCAGCTCCTGGACCTTCCCGTGGTGGTTGGGAGGCTCGGGCAGGTCGAAGTACTGGGCGGTGGCCACGGTGGCCTTCTCCGCCACCTTGTCCGGGAAGATGTGGGTGTGCATGTCGATGACTCTCATGGGTATGCTCCTCCGCTTAGGATAGAAACTTCATGCGCCGCTTACTTTTGCCTATTATCGTGGTGCGCACATGGCGCTATTTGCATAGCAAATAGTATAACATACCCTTTTCCTGTTATAAAACGGCGGATACCGCCAAAAATCCCAGACAGAGCAGGAGGAAAATTAGTATCAATTTCCACACGAACCGGACCCACCGGTCGTAGGGCACCCGGCCGAAGGCCAGGCCGCCCATGACCACCGCCGCCGTGGGGGTGATGAGGTTCACCAGGCCGGAGGCGGACTGGAAGGCGGTGACCACCAGGCTCTCGTCGATGCCCGCGAACCGGCCCAGGGGGGCCATGACGGGGATGGACAGGGTGGCCAGCCCGGAGGAGGAGGGGATCAGGATGGACAGGGGCAGGTAGATGAGGAACACCAGCAGGATGAACACCACGGACCCGGCCCCCTCCAGGGCCTGCTCCCCCCAGTAGAGCACCGTGTCGGTGATCCGCCCCCCGTCCATCAGCACGGTGATGCCCCGGCTGATGCCGATGATGAAGGCCACGCCGATGAGGTCCGCGGCTCCGGCCACGAAGGCCTCCACGATCTCCAGCTCCCCCATGCCGTAGATCAGGCCGGCCAGGATGCCCGCCAGCAGGAACAGGCCGCTGAGCTCAGGGAACCACCACCCCAGGGCGGGGATGGGCAGGCCCATGTCGTCGAAGGGGATAACGGCGTAGATCATCACCAGAAAGGTTAGGGTGAACACCACCAGCACCGCCTTCCGCCGCCCCGTCAGAGCCGGGGGCTCTCCGCCCTTCCGCTCCTCCCCGCCATGCCGGAAGCTGATGTCCGCCACCAGGGACCGGGACGGGTCCCGCCGGACCTTCACCGCGTACCGGGTGACGTACCAGATGGCCACCGCGTCGAACACCACCAGCATGAGAAGCCGCAGCCCCAGGCCGTCCCCCAGGGACACCCCGGCGAACCCGGCGGCAATGCCTGTGGCGAAGGGGTTCACCGTGCTGGCCAGGACCCCGGCCCCGCTGCCCAGGAGCACCACCGCCACCCCGGTGAGGGCGTCATACCCCGCCGAGACGAACACCGGCACCAGCAGGGGGTAAAAGGCCATGGTCTCCTCCCACATGCCGAAGGAGGTGCCCCCCAGGCTGAAGAGGATCATCAGCGCCGGCACCAGCCAGATCTCCCGGCCCCCCAGGAGGCGGATCACGTTGCTGACCCCCGCGTCGATGGCCCCGGTCCTCATGACCACGCCCAGGAAGCCGCCCACCATCAGGATGAACACCGCCACGTCCACCGCGTCGTAAAACCCCTCAAAGGAGGCCAGGACCACGTCCCCCGGCCCCTGGGGCTGCTGCTCCACCTGGTGGTAGGTCCCCGCCGCCGGAGCCCCGTCCTCGCCGTGCTCATAGGAGCCGGCGGGGATCAGCCATGTGGCCGCCGCCACCAGGATCAGCAGAACGAACAGGATCGTGTACGCCGTGGGCATACGAAATTTTTTCATAGCAAGGTCCCTCCATTCCGGCCTAGTGTGCGCCGGGGACCTCTGCTTTATGCGGGGGGCGCCGCCTCAAAAAAGAAAAGAGGCCGTCCCAAAGGACGGCCCCTTCAAAACAGATCAGCCCATGCTGCTGAGCTTCAGGGTCATGGCGCTCTTCTTGTGAGCGGCATTGTTCTTGTGCAGAATACCCTTGGCGGCAGCCTTGTCGACGGCCTTGACCGCGACCTTGTAAGCGCCCTCGGCCTCGGTGCGATTGCCTTCGGCGGCAGCAGCCTCGAACTTCTTCACCGCGGTCTTCATCGCGGACCTCTCGGCCTTGTTGCGGGCATTGCGGGCCTCGGCCACCAGCACGCGCTTCTTTGCGGACTTAATATTCGGCAAACCAAACACCTCCTCCAGTGGGATCTATGGGGCGGAAAAACAACCTACCCCACGCAGAAATGTATTTTAGCACGGCTCCCCGAAAAATGCAAGGAATTTTTTCATTTTTTCCCGACTTTTTCGCATATTTCTTTGTCAGCCGGAAAAACTGGGGGACGGAATACAAGATTTTGTGTTAAAGCAGGAGGCGCGTCACAAGGTATGCTGAAAATCCGCACCGATTTGGCCTGCGAGGCCCACCAGCTCTGGCGGGAGAGCGCCGGGGAGACCACCCGTCTGAAGGGGGTCCGGGCCCGGGAGGGGACCGCCGAGGGATTTCCCGCGGAGAGGGTGGAGATTTTGGACGAGGAGGGGGCCGCAGCCATCGGCAAGCCCGTGGGGACCTATCTCTCCCTGGATCTGACCGCCTGCTGGCGGCGGGAGCCGGGGAGCTTCCCCCGGGCGGCCGCGGCGGTGGCCTCTCTCCTGACCTCTCTGGTCCCGGAGGAGGGGCCGGTGCTGGTGGCGGGACTGGGCAACGCCGCCATGACCGCCGACGCCCTGGGGCCCCGGACGGCGGGCCATCTGCTGGTGACCCGGCACCTGGGGGCCGTGCTGCCCATGCTGCGGCCGGTGGCGGCCCTGGCGGCGGGTGTGCTGGGCCAGACGGGGCTGGAGGTGGCAGAGTGGGTCCGGGGGGCGGCGGAGCGGGTGGAGCCGGCGGCGGTGATCGTAGTGGACGCCCTGGCGGCCCGGAGCCTGGAGCGGCTGTGCGCCACGGTCCAGATCTCCGACACCGGCCTGATCCCCGGCAGCGGAGTGGGCAACCACCGCATGGCCCTGAACCGGGAGACCCTGGGGGTGCCGGTGCTCTCCGTGGGGGTGCCCACGGTGGTGGACGCCGCCACCGTGGCCCATGACCTTCTGGCCCAGGCGGGAGGCGGCGAGCCTCCCCAGCTCCCCCGGGGGTATTTCGTCACCCCCGACAGCATCGACGAGAAGATCTCCTATCTCGCCAAGGTCCTGGGCTATGGGATCAGCCT
>DVGP01000053.1 GCA_018712665.1 Candidatus Pelethomonas intestinigallinarum
GAGGCCGCTGCACTGGTGGACGTGGCCCAGGGCCAGATAGGTCAGGCCGCTGGCGGCAATCTGCTCCCGGGTGATGGGCCCGTACTGGCTGGCGGGGGCGTTCACCTCCCCGTGGAGGCACAGAATATGGACGAGCCCGTCCGCCGGGGCCGTAAAGCCCGCCAGGACCTGGTCCGTCCGCTCCGGGGCGGTGAAGGCCGCCCCATGGACCACGCACCCCAGCTCCGGCAGCTCCACCGCCTCCAGAGCTCCCCCGCGGAAGATGTGGACGTTCTCCGGCCAGGTCTGCCGGGCGTAGGGGCTCCGGGGGGTAAAGGGGTCGTGGTTGCCGGGGGCGATGAACACCGGGCAGGCCAGGGCGGCCAGGGCCTCCCGCAGCCGCTCCACGGTCTCCGGGTACACCCGCTTCCCATCGAAGAGGTCCCCGGCCAGCAGCACCATGTCCGCCTGCCGCTCCCGTGCCAGGGCGGTCAGGCGGTCCAGGATCTCCCGGCTCTCCCGCCGCCGCTGGCGAGCCTTCTCCGGGGGCAGGCCGCTGAAGGCGCTGTCCAAGTGGAAATCCGCGGCATGGATGATCCGTACCATGGCCCTACGCTGTCCGGGGCTTGCACACGTCCACCCACCGGCTGGCCCGGGAGAACTTCTCCAGCTCCGGCAGGGTCAGCTCAATGCAGCTGTTGGCGCTGCCGGCGGCGGGGAGAACCGTCTCGAAGCGGCGGAGGCTCTCGTCCAGGCACACCTCCACCCCCTCCTTCACGGCGAAGGGGCACACTCCGCCCACGGCGTGGCCCACCCGCTCCACCGCCTCCTGGGGGGTGAGCATCTTGGCCTTGCCGCCGAAGGTGTTCTTGTACTTCACGTTGTCCACCTTCACGTCCCCGGCGGCTACCACCAGGATGGTCCGGTCCTCCAGCTTGAAGCTCAGGGTCTTGGCGATCCGCCCCGGCTCCACTCCGGCGGCCTGGGCCGCCAGCTCCACCGTGGCGGTGGAGGCCTCAAACTCCCGCACCCGGTCCGCCGCGCCGAATTGGGCCAGGTACTCCTTTACCATCTCAACTGACATCGTTCGTCTCTCTCTTTCTAAATCGTCTCTCAGCGGATGTCCACCCGCTCCACGGCTACGCACAGGCCGGTATCGCTGTCCAGACTGAACACCGTCCCCTGGAGCTTGCAGGGACCCTCCGCCGGCTGGTACCGGCCCGGCACCCCGCCCAGGAAGTTCTCGATGCTCTGCTCCGGCCGGATGCCCAGCACGCTGACCACGGCCCCCGTCATCCCCAGGTCCGTCTGGTAGCCGGTGCCCTTGGGCAGGATCTGCTCGTCGGCGGTTGGCACATGGGTGTGGGTGCCCCACAGGGCGGAGACCCGGCCGTCCAGGTAGTAGGCCATGGCCAGCTTCTCGCTGGTGGCCTCGGCGTGGAAGTCCACCAGGGTGAACCGGGGCCTCTCCCCCGCCAGGAGCCGGTGGGCGGTCGCAAAGGGGTTGTCGGCGTTGAAGTCCAGGCCGCAGCGGCCGATGAGGCTCATGACGGCGATCTGGATATGGCCGCAGTCGTAGACCCCATACCCACGGCCCGGGGCCCGGCCGGTGTAGTTGGCGGGCCGCAGCAGGTAGGGGTCCTCCTCCAGCCGCCGCAGGATCTGCCCCTTGCCGAAGGTGTGGTTCCCCAAGGTCACCACGTCGGCCCCGGCCTGGTACAGCCGGTCCACCTGGTCCGGCAGAATGCCCACGCCGGCGGCGTTCTCCCCGTTGACCACGGTGAAGTGGATGCCCTTCAGCTTTTTCAGAGGCCGCAGGCTCCGCTCCAGGTGGGTCAGCCCCGGCTCCCCCACCACGTCGCCCACCGCCAGAATGTGATAGATCATACGCCTCTCCCCCGTCCCTGGTGATTCTCCTTAGTATGCCCGGCACTGAAGCTACTCAACGTAGCCGTACAGCCCCCGGACAGACACCTCCCCGGTGCGGACGGTCTCCTCCGTCCCGTCCTCCCGGCGGACCACAAGGCCGAACTGGTCGTCGATGTCCAGGGCCGTGGCCCGGGTCTGGCCGCCGCGCCACAGCAGCCGGACCTCTCTCCCCAGGGTCACGCAGCGGCGGCGGTAGTCCGCCAGCCAGGACGCCGGATCGCCCCCCAGGTCCCCGGCCAGGCGGTCCAGCTCCTCGATCATGGCGGCGGCCAGGGCGGGCCGGGAGACCTCATAGCCCTCCATGGCCAGGGAGGCGGCCATCTCCGCCACATCGGGGGAGAAGTCCTCCCGGCGGTGGCTGACGTTGACCCCGGCGCCGATGACCAGGGACTGCACCGCCCCGGTCTCCCCCTCCAGAGCCATCTCCGTCAGGATGCCGCAGAGCTTTTTGCCCCCCAGCACCAGGTCGTTAGTCCACTTGATCCCCACCTGGGCGCCGGAGACCCGCTCCACCGCCCGAGCCACCGCCACCGCCGCCATTCCCGTGGCCCCCAGGAGGGCCTGGGGCGGCAGCTGGGGCCGCAGCAGCACCGAGAGGTAGACCCCCTTCCCCGGCGGGGACTGGAAGGAGCGGGCCATGCGCCCCCGGCCGGCGCTCTGGCAGTCGGCCACCGCCGCCGTGCCGTGAGGCGCGCCGGCGAGGGCCTCCCGCTTCAGGTAGGAGTTGGTGGAGTCGATCTCCTGAAAGCACCGCAGGTCCGGGCAGGGGACCGTCAGATACCGGCGGATCTCCCGCTCCGTCAGGGCGTCCGGGGCGGCCACCAGGCGATAGCCCAGCCCGGTGCGGGCCTCGATGCCGTAGCCCTCCCGCCGCAGGCTGTCCACCGCCTTCCACACGGCGGCCCGGCTGATCCCCAGCGACCGGCTGATCTCCTCCCCGGAGCGGAACCGCTCCGGCTCTCCCGCCAGAAGCTCATATACCCTGTCCCGGCTCACAGGCACTCCCCCTCTCTGGTCCGCGATCTCATTTCGCTGGATAGTATACCATTTCCTCCCGGTTTTGTAAACGGCGGCGGGGCCTTATTCCCGGAAAAGCGCATAGATCCGCCCGGGGAGGCATAGGGTGTAGCAAAATAAAATGGGAGGGATTGGGATATGCGGATCTTTCTTCTTCGCAGGCGGCACCTGGTGGCGCTGCTGGGAGTGGTGCTCGTCCTGGCGATCTTCGCGGCGGTCAACGCGCCGGCAGCGGTCATCGCCTCGGCCTCCACCCGACAGCTGCCTATCTACTGTGTGGACCGGAGCGACAACCTGGTATCCATCAGCTTTGACGCCGCCTGGGGTGATGTGAGATTGCGGTGCCCGAGCTCTAAAGCCCTGGGCACCGCTACTGTTGTCTCAAAAATATCCCTGCTGTATTGCTTTTCGATAGCGGCACTGACGATTTCAGGAGTTACCCAAAGAGCCGATACCAGTCGTACATATGCCCGTTTGCGGAATTATTCGTATTGAGTGGCAGTGTGGAGGGTACAAAGTTCTCAAACGCAGCGTAAGCATTCTGGAGTGCTCCGTCTGGCGTTTTGAAGTCAATAGCGTA
>DVGP01000001.1 GCA_018712665.1 Candidatus Pelethomonas intestinigallinarum
GCATTTACAGCGCTGCCGGCCATATCAGATAAGTTGGATTTTGTCTCCTGTTTTTCATCTCGGATGTTTTCCGTGAAATCTGCCGGCCGTCCGGACCCGGGACACCCTGATTTTGCAGGCATTTTTCCACACGCCGGGGGCCATCAGGAAAACGAAAAATCTGACATCTACGGGGGGCCATCCGTTTTTGTGAAAATAAGGCCGTTTCGGGGCCGCCAAAATTGTCCTTGTGCCGGAAGCGGCACAAGGGCGGTTTTGGCGGTTCTCAGGACAGGAAGAGAGGTGAAACGGTATTCTTCTGAGCGTTCACGACATGGAACTTCTCCGCCTGCTCCGCTGGTGCCGCTTCATTGCCCCCGCGACTTTAGAGGACGCCTTCTCCAAGGCGGAGATCGCAAATCTCGCCGGCGCCGGCTATCTCAAGAGGCACGCCAAAAGCGGGGCCTATGTCCTCACGGGTAGAGGAGGCCGCCTGCTCGACACCGCCTTTTCAGGGCACAAGCTTCCCCAGGCGCAGCGGGCCTACCGGGAGGCAGACATCCAGAGGCGGCTGTATATCGCCCGTCTGACGGTGACCGCGTTCCGGGCCGGGATTAATGTCTTCACCGCCGGCATAGAGGACCTGAGGAAAGAGCCTGCCCTGTTCCTTCCCTCTAACAGCCGGGGCCGCGGGGCAAACCCCTGGGCCAACACCCGTATCGCGGCGGTGGCGGCCCTGGGGGACACGGCCTATGCCGTCCACCATGTACGGCCGGGGATCGGCCGGCTGCTCTTCTCCGATGAACTGGCCGCCTTCACCCGGAACATCTCCACGCTGAGAGCGCCAGCGCAGGCGTTCCTCTTCTTCGGGGACAGCTACGGTGAACTACTGACCGAACTGGAGCGCGGCGGGGAACCGGACGCTGGCCGGCTGATCGGCTATGGCGAAGCTTACCGCCGCCTGCGCCTGCCCGCGCACCTGCTCACCTGTGATGACGCCGGGGCGCTGCAGCTTCGCGTCATGGCCCGGCCCAGCTACCGGGAGGGACTGACCCGCATTGCTTTGAAGTCGAGATACGCCCCGCCGCCGGAAGACTTTCCCCAGTGCGACGCTCTGTTCGGCGGCGCGCCTTTTCTCCTGGCCGCGGATATGGACCTGCGGCGCATCGACGCCGCCGTTGACGCCGCCCGGGAGAGGGGGGACGGCCCCATCGTGCTGGCCGCTCTGGAGGCGCAGGCCGAGGCTGTCCTGTACGCGCGGTACCGGGACACGGGCAAGGCCCGGGTCTTTACCCTGACAGACGCCGCCCTGAAGGAGTTTCTTAGGGGGGAAGGGGAGGGGTGTGACCCATCCCAGCTGCCATTCACCACCGAGAAAGGAGAGGTGATCCATGCCCCGCTTATCAAAGCTCGTTGAAAAGCTGGAAGACCGCCTCAGCGGGAAATGGGGGCGCTGGTACGCACGCCACAAGGCGAAGCTTCCCGTCTACATCCCGCTGGGGCTGGGCGCCTGGTATCTCTACGGGATGTTCGTCAACTCCCTGCGGCTGGGCAAGCAGTCGGTATTCAACACCACCGGGGAGGTCATCGAGAGCATCTGGGTGTTCAATCCCTTCAAAAATCTCATTGCGCCCTTTACGCCCTTCGGCCTGGGCGTTACAGCGGTCATTGTGTTACTCATCTGCCTCATCACCAAGAAGGGCTACTCCTGGCTCTCTGGCTACAAGTTCGTCAAGGATAAGCGCGGCTTTGACATCCTGCCTGACGGCACCCACGGTACCAGCGGCTTTATGGACAGGAGGGAGCGGGCCAAAATCCTGGAGACCGGACCGGTGGAACAGCTCACCGGCACCGTTCTCGGGAAATACAAGGACGATCCGGACGATGACGATAAGTATGCCGAGTATGTGACGCTGAAAAAGGGCAGCGGCCTGACCGAGCACACCATGGTCTACGGCGCCACAGGCGCCGGTAAGAGCCGCGGGTTTGTCAAGCCCTTCATCCTCCAGTGCGCCAAGCGCGGGGAGAGTCTGATCCTGGTGGATCCCAAGGGCGAGTTTTACGAGACCATGTCCGGCTTTCTCCGGGATGAGGGCTACGAGGTGCGCCTGTTCAATCTTCTGGATATGGAGAACTCCGACGCCTGGAACTGCCTGGCTGATGCCACAGAGGACCCCAACCTGGTGCAGTCCATCGCGGAGGTTATCATCAACAACACCTCCAACAGCGAGGAGCGGCAGGACTTCTGGAGCAAGGCCGAGCTGAACCTGCTGGTGGCCCTCATCCACTATGTGATCCGCCTCAAGGGTCCGGACGGCAAACTGTGCCCCATCCATGAGCGTTGCCTGGGCGCCATCTACCGCCTGCTCTCCAGCGAGAGCTTCCAGAGTCTGGAGGAGATCATGAACGGTCTGCCCAAAGACCACCCGGCCAGAGCGCCCTACGGCATCTTCAAGCTGGCCAACCGCCAGATCTGGGGTAACATCGCCATTGGCCTTGGCAACCGCCTGGCCGTGTTCCAAAATCCCCTGGTGGACAAGATTACCGCCTACAACGAGATCGACATGACGCTCCCGGGAAGAAAGCCCTGCGCCTACTTCTGCGCCATATCCGATCAGGACAGCAGCTTGGAGTTTCTAAGCTCCCTGTTCTTCTCTCAGCTCTTCTCCCGCCTGATGAGCTACGCCCGCCGGGAGGGGACCGGCGGCCGCCTGCCGGTGACGGTAAATGTATGCCTGGAGGAGTTCTGCAACATCGGCAAACTGGTGGATTTCAAGAAGGTGCTCAGCGTATGCCGCAGCCGCGGCATCCACTGTCAGCTCATCGTGCAGTCCATCAGCCAGCTCTCCGACCGCTATGAGAAGAAGGAGTGGGAGGAACTTATCGGCAACTGCGACATCCAGATCTGCCTGGGCTGCAACGACCAGATGACGGCAAAGTACATCTCGGACAAGTGCGGCTCTGTCACCATCCGGGTCAACAACAACCAGTTCCCCCTCATGCCGCTGTTCTCCCCGGTCTACTCCACCACCCGCCCCTACTCCCAGACCCGCAGCAACACCCAGCGGGCGCTGATGCAGCCGGACGAGATTCAGCGTATGGACAACAAGCAGTGCATCGTCCTGCTGCGCGGCCAGAAGCCCATGCTGCTCTACAAGATCATCCCAGATGAGTTCTCCGCCTTCCGCAGGCTGCGGCCTACGCCGGTGAGCGAGCACATTCCCGTGTGGCGTGCGCGCCTTGCCAATGAGGCAGAAAAGCAAGCAGGGTATCCCGGGCAGGAACCGCACCAGGCGGAGCCGGACCCAGCGCCCGCGCCCCAGCTGGAAGCAAAGACGAAGGAGCCGAAGGACGGGCCGGAGCTGCGGTTTGACTATGACTTTACCGGCGGGGACGGTGACCTGGGCATGGTGGAGAAGCCAGTGTCCTCGGTGCTGGGCGAAGACATGCCGGAGTGGGGCTGAGGTCCTTTCCGCAGTCATGCCGCCGCAGACGAAACATCGCCCTTTCGATATGCTTACACGTGAAAAAAGGCACAGGCGGATCTCGCTCCGTCTGTGCCTCGGCTGTTATTGCTCTCCCAGAATGCTCTGCCATTCCCGCCTGTTATACAGCACCCGCAGGACATGGACGCTGCCGCGGCCCTTGTCCACAACATAAAAGACCACATAGTTCTCCGCAAACAGCCGGCGCACGTCCATGGCGGCATATGGCTCATCATCCACGACACGGTTGCGCTCGGGCATGGAGGCCAGCGAGAGGATCTCCGCTTTGATGGAGGTGTAGATGCGCTGGGCGGCGGCGGGTTCCCTCAGCGTATTGGAGATATAGTCCAAAATGTCCTGAAGGTCCTGCACGGCAGGCTGGGCGATCTCGATTTTGTACTGTGTCAAGCGATTATTTCCCTCCCAGCTGAAACCGCCGCTCTAACTCTGCAAAGACGTCCTCGGCCGGTCGGCTCTGTCCAGTCTTGACAGCGGCAAGACCCTCGTCCAGCAGCCGGCGCAGCTCCTGCCGCCCGCTGAGGCGTTCGTATTCGGCGTGGGACATGACCACCAGATCGCCAGCTCCATTTTTTGTAATGAATACCGGCTCCTGATACTTGTGGCAAAACTCCGAGATCTCATTGTATTTGTTGCGCAAATCGGAACTTGGACGAATATTTGTCACTGTCAGCGCCTCCTTATACATCATATGCATATTCTATCAAAATAATGATACAAAGTCAAGGGGGAGCGGTATGCAAGGGTGTAAAAGCCACTCACAGTATGTTGCATTTTCATTGAATGATCCGCACCTGGAATGTGAAAACGGACTGGAGGTATCCCTATGAGGGCTGCGAAGCTGAAAGAACGCCCCGGCTTCTCTTTGATGAAGCAGACGGACATACAGAATATCTACTACATGCAGATGCCCCGCTGGCTCTTTTCCGATCCCCGCTACGCCGACATGAGCCTGGACGCCAAGGTGGCCTACACCTTTCTCCTCAACCGCTTCCAGCTCTCCCGCAGAAAGGGCTGGGTCAATGACCAGGGCGAGGTATTTGTCATCTTCCCGCGCCTTGCGCTGGCCAAGGAGCTGCGAGTATGCGAGAAGCGGGTCACCGCTGCGTTCCGCACCCTGGCGGAACGCAGGCTTATCTGGGAGAAGCGGTGCGGCCGGGGCGACGCTAACCAGATCTATCTGGCCCGTGTGGAACCCATGGACGACCCGGACTACCAGTGTGCCCCCTTCCTTACGGACGAGGGGGAGGAGGGCGGTTGTAGAACCGCGGATCTGGCGGGTCTTGAGGATGCGCCGGGAGCCCCGCTGCCCTCAGAACCGCAGGATCTGACGCTCCAGAACGGCGGAATCGGCGGCTCTGGAACAGCGGAATCGGCGGTTTTAGAACTGCCAGTTCCGCTGTCCAGTAAGAAAGAAAAAAGAAAAAAAGAACGCAGTGAGAAAGAAGTCAGTCAGTCTGTCGCGCCCCCGCTGTCGGCGGGCGCGGCCTGGGACGGACGGACAGACGAGGAGGAAGAGGAACTTCTGGACATCCTGGATGCCTGTGAACTTGACTGCTTTGCCCCGGAGACGGCCCGCGTGTTTGAAAACGCCGTGGAGCGGCTGTTCTACTCGGACGGCTTCCGCATTGGGACCGCCACGCTCCCGAAACGCCGCATCCGCGCCAAACTCAAACTGCTGGACGGCATGGTGCTGCGCTCCGCGGAGAGCAAACTGGCCGCCAATCTGGAGCGCGAGGTCAAAAACTCCACGGCCTATACCATGGCGACCATCCTCAACTGCATCGCTGAGAGCGACAGCGACCTGATGGTGGACCCCTATCTCAACAGCCTGCGCGCTCCGCCAGAGAGGAGGTGTTAAACGATGCTTCTATCCAAACAGCAGCGGTATGTGCTGGATGTGCTTCAGCGCCTGGGCTGCGTGCGGAAAAATCAGTTGGAGGCCCTGCTGAAGGTGCGGTTCTTTCCTCCGGAGAAGGAGGTGTCGCCCGGCCTTCTGGACGCCATGCTGCGGCAATTTCGCTGCGGCAACATTGAAGTGCGCCGCGAGGGCGATGTGATCTTCCTACCGGGGAGACCTCCTGACGAGCGGCTGCTGGAGGCCGTCGATGTCATGCTGGAACTGTCCGGCGCCGCCCCGTCCGATTTCTGGGTGGAGGACAAGGGTGCGGTGCTGCTGCGTTTCTCCATAGCCGGAAAGCGGGTGGGCCTTTTTGCCGTACTCCACACCGACGATCTGATAGGCCCCGATGTACGGGTGCCCCCCGCTGTAAGCGGGGCCGAGCGGGTGGTGGTCCTGCTTTCAAGCGACAGCTCGCCGCCGGTGCTGCCAATCCCTAACACGGTGTTTTACGCCCTGCGGCAGAAAGACGGCTCCCACCGTTTCTTTGCCCGGAAAGAAAACTGACATGATAGAAGGAGGAATTCGCTATGCCCAAAAAGAAAGCCGTACCCGAACCCTCCCCCGAACGGGAAATGGAACCTGTCTCCGCAGCCGAAGCCGTGGAAGCCCCCTCTGCCGCGTCTGCCGGGATGGTGGAGGATGCCGCAGGTACGCCTATTGAGGAGGGCGCACCCAAACCGGACGATCCCGTGACTGTGCCGGAAGACCCGCCAGCAGATGGGCAGGACATGGCCCTGGAGTTGGAAGCCGAGGACGAAGCGGCGTCGGAGATCCTCGGCCTGGAGCCGGGACCCTCTCCGGATTCCGCAGACGGGATCGGCGGGATTTTGCCCATGCCGGAGGGTCTAGCCGGCATTTCCTGGCCGGACGCCGCCGGAGATATGCCTGCGGACATACCTGAGTGGGAGCAGTCGCCCTTCCCGGGCTCGGGGCAGTCCTTGGATGGGGTCGTGTCTGAGGCAGATGATATTTCCCCGCCCGCAGTAGGCTTGGCAGCTGATCCGGCGGATGGTCCCGACGGCGTCAAAGTTCCTGCCTATGGAGAGGCGGGAGCCGGACCGGAAAGCGCCCCTGCCGGTGAGGCCGCTGATGTCACCGGCAGCGACTTACCCAATGCGGAGGAGCACAGCGCATGGGAAGAAGCCGCAGAGCCGGAACCCGCGCCTCGCCGCCGGACGGCCAGAAGGGCGCGCCGGGCTGCC
>DVGP01000054.1 GCA_018712665.1 Candidatus Pelethomonas intestinigallinarum
GGTGGGGGATTTTTAAGGGGGAGGGGGAGTCGAAACACCCTCCCCCTTAAACGGCTTTTTGGTTACTTTTTGTCCGCACAAAAAGTAACCCGGGGTCCGGGGGCGGAGCCCCCGAAAAGATCTAAGAAAACTACCCTCTCAGCTCCATGAGCTTCTGCTTCAGCTCGCCCTCGATGCGGCCCAGCTCCACCTCGGCCTCCCGGCGCTTCTGGGCGCCATCCTTCTGGATCTGGATGACCTCGTCCAGGGTGGAGATGAGCTGCTGGTTGGTGTGCTGGAGGGTCTCGATGTCGATGATGCTCCGCTCCGCCTCCTTGGCGGCGGCCACGGTGCCCATCTTCAGCATGTCGGCGTTCTTCTTCAGCAGCTCGTTGGTGGCGTTGGTGACGGCGCTCTGGGCGGCGGTGGCCTTCCGGCTGTTCTCCAGGCCCAGGGCCAGGACCATCTGGCTCTTCCACAGGGGGATGGTGTTCACCAGGGAGGACTGGATCTTCTCCACCATGAGCATGTCGTTGTTCTGCAACATCCGGGTCTGGGGGCCCATCTGGATGGACACCATCCGGGTGAGCTCCAGGTCGTGGAGCTTCTTCTCAAAGCGGTCGCACATCTGGACCATGTCGTTGTACGCCTGGGCGTCCTCCGCCGCGCCGGAGGCCTCCGCCTTCTTCCGCAGCTCCTCCACGTCGTTGGCCCGCACCTCCGCCAGCCGCTTCTTACCGGCGATGATGTACATGGTCAGCTCCTTGTAGTACTTCAGGTTCAGCTCGTACATCTGGTCGAACATGGCGATGTCCTTCATCAGCCGGACCTGGTGCTGCTCCAGCTCCCGGGTGATCTTCTCCACGTTGGCCTCAGCCTTGCTGTACTGGGCCTTCATGGTCTCCATCTTGTTGCCGGCCTTCTTGAAAAAGCCGAAGATGCCGCCCTTGTCCTCCTCCTCGCCGAAGTCCTTCAGCTCCACCACCAGGTCGGAGAGGGTGTCGCCCACCTCGCCCAGGTCCTTGGTCCGCACGCTGCTGAGGGCGCTCTCGGAGAAGGAGGCCACGCTCTTCTGGGCGGCGGAGCCGTACTGGAGGACCAGCTGGGTGTCGGTGATGTCGATCTTCTTGGAGAAGTCGTCCACCATCTTCCGCTCCTCCTCGGTGAGCATGCTCTCGTCGATCTTGACGGGCTCCACCTCTTTCTTCTCCTCCGCGCCGGGGGCGGCGGGGGGCTCGGTCCCCAACGTCAGCTGGGGGGGCTCCGCCTGGGCGGCGGCGTTGGGGGTCAGGGTCAGCTCCGGCATGTTGGTGTCAGTCATCTTTTCTTCCTCCGTTTGTGGCAAAATACGTCAAAAATATAGAAAATTGTTTACTCTTCTTTCGTTTTATCGCCGCCCCGCAGGAGCGAAATACCGCGATAGATAAATAAGACAGAACAAATGAACCACATTAGGCCAAGGGCGTGGTTCGAAGTGATCTGAGTAATACCGTTTAGAACGAACACCGCCGCACCTAGAAAAAACACGAGGATCTTGGTTACTTTTTTCCAGTTCCGCGTCTTCTCCATCTCCCCCGCTCCTCCCACACTCCGCGCCCTACAGCTCCAGCTTGATGTCCGTGCCGTCGGCGTTCTTGGTGGTCTCCGCCTTCATCTGGTCCCCGGCCAGGCCTTCCCGGGCCAGCATGGTCTCCAGCACGGTGATGTCGGCGGAGACGTCTAGGGCCTCCGCGCCGAAGAGGCCGTCCAGCTGCTTATCAAAGGCGGCCACGATGGTGTCCATGATGGCCTCCACCCGCTCCTTGGTGCCGTCGATGTTCTCGCCGCCCACGCCCACGGAGCTCATGCGGTCGTAGGCGTTGAGGAGCTTGAGGGTGGTGGGCAGGTAGTAGTCCATGAACTTGCGGATCTGGGGCAGCTTCTCCGGGGCCTCCCGGACCTGCTGGAAAATGGCCTGGCTGGTTTGCTCCAGTTCGCGGATGGCCTGGGAGATCTTCTCGTCCTCGATGTTCTCGTCCAGCCGCTTCATCTCCTCCACGGCCAGGGCCCCATCCCGGATCATCTTGTCCAGCTCCGGGTTTCCGGTGGAAGCGGGCTCCGGTTTTGGCGGGTCGGGGATCTCCACCTCGTACTCCTCGTCCTTGCACACCGCCCGCAGCAGCAGATATACCCCCGCGGAGAGCACCGCCGCGAAGATGAAATGGGTGGGACGGTACAGGTCGAACGCCAGGGCGTAGACCACCCACACGGCGGCCACGCCGTAGAAGGGCGCCACGGACCGCCGGATCTTTTTCACTGTGGCCATAGAGACCTCCCTTTCAACGCATCCATTGTTACCAGCAGTATACCCCGAAATCCCCGCCCGGTCAAGGCGGCGGCGCTTTTCTTAATGAAAAGTCCATAATTTGGGGACCCCGCGGGCCCGCTGACGCACCGCGGGGAGCGTGGGCGCCTAAACGGACGGCCCCTGTTCTGACGGGGGGAGCCGCCATGGGGGAGCGAAGTATCTCGATTTTCTTTACAGATGCTCTATTCTCGCAAGATCGTGATATAATCAAAGCGTTCAAACGCTTGAACGGGCGGAGGCGACGGAAATGGCAAATACAGTGGAAGACGTCAGGAGACTGGAAAAAGAGTTCAAGGCCTGCCGGAAGATATTGACCGCGCTGGGTGATGATACGCGGCAGCACCTGCTGTGCATCATGCTGCGGTGCGAGTGCGGCGGCAGCCGCGTCATTGATATCGCGGAGCAGACGAATCTCTCCCGCCCGGCGGTGTCGCACCATATGCAGATCCTGAAGGACGCGGGGGTCGTCAAGAGCCGAAAAGAGGGGACCTGCATCTATTACTATTTAGACCCGGAGGCAAGCCAGATCAACGCTCTGATCACCCTGTTTTGCGATATCCGGGAGTTTATGAAGGAGGCCCCGGACAGGAGCGGCGCCGACGAGTAAGGCGCGCGCTTTCGCGGCGCGAACGCGGCGCGAATGGCCATGTCCCGCCTTCGGCGGCCCGGACGGAAGTTTTCTGTCGGGAAAGTGAGAGCGGATGCTGCAATTCCATAGAACGATCAGGAGGTATCTCAAATGGATCTATTACAGGCGATGAACCAGCGGCACTCGGTCCGTTCCTACACGGAGCGGCCCATTGAGGGGAAAACAAAGGAGGAGCTGCTGGCTTTTCTCGCGCGGTGCGGCAGGGAGAGCGGCCTGCGCCTGCGGCTCGTACTGGATGAGCCCGCCGCTTTTGACGGGTTTATGGCCCACTACGGCAAATTCTCCGGCGTCAGGAACTATATCATGCTTGCCGGCGAAAAGGGGTCGGGGCTGGATGAAAAATGCGGCTATTACGGCGAAAAGATCGTTCTCTTCGCGCAGACCCTGGGCCTGAACACCTGCTGGGTCGCCTTGACGTACAGCAAGGGGAAGGCGGCGCTCCGGCTGGACAAGGGGGAGAAATTGTGCCTCGTCATAGCCATCGGCTTTGGGCAGACCGGGGGCGTTCCCCACAAGTCCAAGGAACGTGCGCGTGTGATGGATGTGCAGGGGACGCCCCCGGACTGGTTCATAAGGGGGATCGACGCGGCGCTACTCGCGCCCACGGCTATGAATCAGCAAAAATTTGTGTTTTCTTTGAAGGACAATGTGGTGACAGCGAAGCCGGGTCTCGGCTTTTACAGCAAGGTCGATCTCGGCATTGCGAAGTACCACTTTGAGCTGGGGGCGGGAACCGAAAATTTCAGATGGGGCTGAGCGGCCGCGGCGGACCTCTCCCTCACAAAACCGATAAAACGGAGAGCCGGGGAAACACCCCCGGCCCTCCGCATGCAATCCAATATGTATCCGGTCACCCCACGACCTTCCGGCCGTTGAGGCACACGGCGGCGACATGGGTGTCGCTGACCATGGGGTCGCCGTCGCAGATGACCACGTCGCCGTCCTTGCCCACCTCCAGGGAGCCCACCCGGTCGGCAATCCCCAGGTGCTTGGCGGGGTTGATGGTGATGGCCTGGAGGGCCTGGAAGGGGTCCATCCCCGCCTTCACCGCCAGCCCGGCGCACAGGGGCAGGTACTGCTGGGGGATCACGGGGGCGTCGGTGATGATGCTCACCTGGACACCGGCCCGGGCCAGCACCCCGGGGGTCTCGAAGGTCTTGTTCACCAGCTCGATCTTGCTGGCGTTGGTGAGGGTGGGACCCACCGCCGCGGGGAAGCCGGAGCGGGCTACGATCTCCGGGATCAGGTGGCCCTCGGTGCAGTGCTCCAGGGTCATCCTCACGCCGAACTCCTTGGCCACGCGGATGGCGGTGCAGATGTCGTCGGCCCGGTGGGCGTGGGCCTTCAGGGGCATCTCGCCCTTGAGCACCGGGATCAGGGCCTCAAGCTTCATGTCGAAGGCGGGGCGCTTCAGGGGATCGTCCCCGGCGGCCTCCTTCCGGGCCAGGTAGTCCCGGGCCTTGAAGAGCATCTCCCGGAGCTTGGCGGCGGTGGTCATCCGGGCGGAGTCCCCCTTGTCACGGTAGCACCGCTTGGGGTTCTCGCCGAAGGCGCACTTCATGGCGACCTCAGCCTTGATAACCATGTCGTCCACGCAGCTGCCCCAGGTCTTGACGGCCAGGAAGGTGCCACCCAGCACGTTGGCGCTGCCGGGGCCCACCCCCACGGTGGTAACGCCGCCGTGGAGGGCCATGGGGATGGCCTTGTCCTGGGGGTTGAAGCTGTCGATGCCCCGGAGCTGGGCGGCGATGATGTCCCCCATCTCGTTGTAGTCGTGGCCCTCGTAGCCCATGCCGTAGTTGTCCAGCCCCAGGTGGCTGTGGGCGTCCACGAAACCGGGGTAGAGCCGCTTGCCGGCGCAGTCGATGACCTCCTCCCCCGCCTGGGGCTGGAGATCGGGGCCGATGGCGGCGATAACGCCCTCCCGCACAGCGACGTCCGCCTGGTAGGGCTCCCGATTGACAGCGTCGTATACCATACCGTTTTTCAAAAGCATGTGACGAGCCTCCCATCAAAAAATATCTGCCTCTGATTATACGCAAACCGTCGGCCAAAGGCAAGAGGGGCGGCGAAAAAGGGCGGCGGGACGGAAATTCCTTCCGTCCCGCCGCCATAAAAATTATACCGTTATCCGCTCCTCCGCCAGAAGCCGCTCCAGGGCATTTCGGTCCTCCACCGGCGGGGCGCACCGCCCGGCGTGGCACAGGTACAGCCGCTGGCCCCGCCGGGGCAGGGGGAAGGAGGCGGTGTAGGGGGCCAGCCGCTCCAGCCCCCGGCTGTTGCCGTCGGTCTTGACCAGGGTGTTCAGCCGCCGCCCGCCCACGGCGGCGGGCAGCCAGCCCGGCACGTCCTCCGCCGACACGCACACCAGATCCCTGGGCGGGTACAGCTCCTCCAGGTCCTCCAGCAGGGCGAAGCCGCGGTCCGGGGCCTCCGCCGCCAGATCGCCCCGGTCCCGAGGCTGCCTGTGGTATTTCCGGCGGCCCGTCAGCCGGGCCAGCCGCCCCAGGGCCAGGGACGCCGCTCCTCGCCCATGCTCTCCCCGCTGTCCGCCGCCGCGGAGGAGGGACTCCGCCTCCGTCCCCAGGGATGCCGCCTGGCGCAGGCAGGAGGCGGAGAATCCCGCCCCGTACAGCTCCAGCAAACCCAGTAGGCAGAAGGCGTAGTCCTCCAGCGTTCCCTGGCCGGAGGCCGCCCGGTTCCGCCAGAACCGGCGGAGCTGTCCCTCCGGGGTGGTCAGCCGGGTCTTCAGGAAGATGCGGGCGTCCTCCGCCGCCCGGAGGTACCGCTCCCCGCCCTGCACACGGTACGCCAGGGCCAGCGCCCCGATCACCAGACCGTTTTCCCCTGCGCCGACCGTCGCCCCGTCCTCGGCAAAGCCGCCTCCGGGCAGGCGGCGGCGCTCCAGGAAGCAATCCGCGATCTTCCGCCCTGTCTCCCCGTAAAGGCGCTGGCCGGTACACCGGCAGGCCTCCAGGCAGGTCCAGGCCAGCAGGGCTTGGTCCCGGAGCGGGAGATCCTCCCAGTCCCGGGTCGCCCGCTCCAGAGCCTCCCCCATCCGGGCCAGGGCGGAGCGGTCCCCCGTCTCCACGCCGTAGCTCAGGAGGAACAGCAGGTCCCCTCCTCCGCGCCCGCTCTCCTCCAGCCGCGCCGCCGCCGCGCGCAGAATATCCCCCCGGGAGGCCCTGCGGGCGGATAAGTTCTCACCTTCCAGGCGCTCCGCCGCCCGTCTGCTCTGATCCACTTCCATGGTCGCCACTCCTTTTCAAGCGTATGATTTTTCCCAGCGGCGTTAGTATGGGCCAAGAAATACGGAAAGATGTATCGGCGCCCAGGGTCGGTCAGAAATTGGGAGGCGGAGTTCCCTCCCGGATATGACAAAAATTCCCCGAGATTTTTGTCACATCTGACAGAACTTCCCGTTAATTTTTTAATTATTTGATTGGGATTGACAATCGCCCCAAACTGTGATACCGTAATTCCACCGGCAGAGGATGTCTGTCCAGCGCCGGACTACAATTTCATATGGATCGGTTGATCGGCCCGGGAGAGACCGGGAACACGGACAATGGCGCCGAAGGGGCTTGCAAAAACTCTCAGGCAAAAGGACCGGGCCGGGACGATACTCTGTAGATTGCGGCCTTATGGCCGCATGCCGACGGTGCAACCCGCGGACGGGGCGGTTTTGGTACGCTCCCGCCCGGGGAATCTCTCAGGCCAGTAACAGAGGCGCAAAGTTTCTTGGGGAAACTTTGCGCCTCTGTTTTCATATAAAAGCAGATGTGGCGTATGTTGTCCCCAGTGAGAAAACAACACAAGGAGGAAACAGAAGTATGAGCGAGCTCAAACGCACCCAACTCTACGACGCCCATGTGGCCGCCGGGGCCACTCTGGTGGACTTCGGCGGATGGGAAATGCCCATCCAGTACCCCACCGGCATCGTGGCCGAGCACCTGTACTGCCGCAGCGACTGCGGGATCTTCGACGTCAGCCACATGGGCCGCCTGGACATCGAGGGCCCTGAGAACGTCAAGTTCCTGCAGCACGTCCTCTCCAGCAACGTGCTTGCCCTGGATGTGAACCAGTCCCAGTACGCCCTGATCCCCGACGAGAAGGGCTGCGTCATCGACGACGTGTACCTCTACCGCTTTGAGGAGAGCAAATACCTGCTGGTCATCAACGCCGGCAACATCGACAAGGACCTGGCCCACCTGTACAAGGAGGCGGAGAAGTTCGACGTGACGATCACCAACGTCTCCGACCGGTACGCCGCCATCGCCGTTCAGGGCCCCAAGTCCAAGGACATCCTGAAGACCCTGGCCGGGGGCGGGGAGCTGACGGCGGAGAACGTGAAGAACTCCCTGGGCACCCTGACCATGGAGGGCAGGCCCGTGCGGGTGGCCAAGACCGGCTACACCGGCGAGCCCATCGGCTATGAGCTCTACTGCGACAGCGCCGACGCCGTCTACTTCTGGAACCGGCTTATCGAACTGGGGGCCCGGCCCACCGGCCTGGGGGCCCGGGACACCCTCCGCATGGAGGCCGCCCTGCCCCTGTACGGCCACGAGATGGGCCCCTGCCAGCTGGGCGGGGAGATCCAGGCCTACGCCTCCCCTCTGGCCAAGTTCGCCGTCTCCTTCAACGCCGACAAGGGCGACTTTGTGGGCCGGGAGCCCCTGCGGAAGCAGTTCGAGGCCCTGAAGAAGATCCTCAACCGGGACTGGTCCTCCAACGAGGACCTACCCTACCGCATCTACCCCATCTGCCTGCTGGGCCGGGGCGTTCTCCGGGCGGGCTTCCCCGTCTACGACGCCCGCAACGGCGAGGAGCTGGGCTACGTCACCTCCGGCACCATGATCCCCTACTTTGAGACCGAGGGCGCCGGCATCGAGTCCGTCATCACCGAAAAAACCGCCAAGCGGTCCATCGGCCTGGCCTACTTGAAGTCCCATGTGGTCACCGAGTTCGAGGTGGAGGTGGACATCCGGGGCAAACGGGTCCCCGCCGTCATCACCGCCTGCCACATGCGCCAGGACGCCCCTCCCTATACCCGCCCCATCCTGTACAAGAAGACGGAGGTCACCGGCCCCAGCCAGGTCACCGACTACGTGGGCAAGGCCAAGGAGCTGTTCGCCAGGGCCGCGGAGAACCACATCTGGCGGCAGGAGCAGTGCATCAACCTGATCCCCTCGGAGATGACCCCCTCCAGGGCCACCCGCCTGCTCCAGAGCTCCGACCCCTGCGGCCGGTACGCCGAGCACAAGAAGCAGAAGGCCTTCGACGACGCGGACATCCCCTACTACCAGGGCACCAAGTTCATCGTCGCCTGCGAGGAGCTGCTGGTGGCGGAGATGAAGAAGTTCCTGGGGGCCGCCCAGGTGGAGGCCCGCTGCACCTCCGGCCAGATGTCCAACACCGCCGTGTTCTCCGCCCTGATGGACTGGAAGAACCGGGTGGACCGCAAGCGCCAGCCCCAGCGCCTGGGCTGGATCATGAACAACCACATCGTCCGGGGCGGCCACCTGTCCGCCCAGCCCATGGGCGCCCTCCACGACTACGTGGCCGTGGACCCCGTCACCGAGAAGCAGATGGTGGTCAACTTCCCCGTCTACCCCGACAACCCCTACAAGATCGACGTGGAGGCCACCAAGAAGCTCCTGGATCAGTATAAGCCCGAGTTCATCGTCTTCGGCAAGTCCATGGTGCTCTACAGGGAGCCTGTGGCGGAGATCCGCAAGTTCGTGGATGAGCAGGGCATCCCCACCACCATCATGTACGACATGGCCCACGTCCTGGGACTCATCGGCGACCACTTCCAGAAGCCCTTCGAGGAGGGCGCGGAGATCGTCACCGGCTCCACCCACAAGACTTTCTTCGGCCCCCAGCGGGGCGTCATCGGCGTCAGCTACCAGCCCGAGGACCTGAAGTGGAGCCTGTGGGAGACCATGCAGACCCGGACCTTCCCCGGCAGCGTCTCCAACCACCACCTGGGCACCCTCCTGGCCGAGCTGGTCTCCGCCTACGAGATGAACGCCTTCAAGGACGAGTACCAGAAGAACGTCATCGAAAACGCCAAGTGGTTCGCCAAGTGTCTGGCGGAGGAGGGCATGGACGTGGCCGGCTGCGCCGCCGACGGCTACACCGAGACCCACCAGGTCATCGTGAAGGTGGGCTACAGCAAGGGCCCCGAGGTGGCCCAGCGGCTGGAGGAGAACAACATCATCGTCAACTACCAGGCCACCCCCGAGGAGGAGGGCTTCACCGCCTCCGGCGCCCTGCGCATGGGCGTCAATGAGATGACCCGCTTCGGCTTCGGCAAGGCGGAGTTCCAGCGCCTGGCCCACCTGATCGCCGAGTGCGTCAAGGGCGTGGACGTAAAGGACGAGGTGGCCAGGTTCCGCAGGGACTACACCGAGATGAAGTACTGCTTCAACGACGAGGAGATGCGGGAGATCATGGGCTCCTTCGCCGGGGCCATCGGCCTGTGACAGCCCCCTGCGCTCCCGCTCCCATCCCGCGCGCGTCTCCCGGCCCCGGGCCTGGGGCCGGGAGGGACCATACAACGAACCTTTCCACCAAAATTTTTGAGGAGGTATTTGTCATGAACTATCCCGCTGAGCTGAAGTATTCCAAGTCCCACGAGTGGGTGAAGATGGAGGGCGAGGTGGCCGTCATCGGCATCTCCGACTTCGCCCAGGACGCCCTGGGCGACCTGGTGTTCATCAACCTGCCCCAGGAGGGCGACGCCGTCACCGCCGGGGAGTCCTTCGGCGACGTGGAGTCCGTCAAGGCGGTGTCCGATCTGATCTGCCCCGTCTCCGGCACCATCTGCGCCGTCAACGAGGACCTGGCCGACTCCCCCGAGAGCCTCAACAGCGACCCCTACGGGTCCTGGATCATCAAGGTGGAGGCCATCACCGACCAGGAGGAGCTGCTGGACGCGGCGGCCTATGAGGCCTTCTGCGCGGAGGAGGGCTGATATGGGAAGCTATGTGCCCTCCACCCAGGACCAGCGCCGGGAGATGCTCCAGGCCCTGGGCCTGACGGACTACCGGGAGCTGTACCGGGATGTGCCGGAGAGCATGTACCTGGACCGCCCTCTGGACATCCCCCAGGGCATGAGCGAGCTGGAGGTGCGCCGGGCGGTGTCCGCCATGGCGGGGAAGAACAAGGTGTTCCCCACCGTGCTGCGGGGCGCCGGGGCCTATGACCACTATATCCCCAGCATCGTCAAGTACATCCCCGCCAAGGAGGAGTTTTTGACCGCCTACACCCCCTACCAGGCGGAGATCAGCCAGGGGCTCCTCCAGTCCATCTTCGAGTACCAGACCATGATCTGCGAGCTGACGGGCATGGACGTGTCCAACGCCTCCGTCTACGACGGGGCCACCGCTGCCGCCGAGGCCGCCGGCATGTGCCGGGACCGGAAGCGCCGGGTGACCCTGATCTCCGCGGCGGCCCACCCGGACACCATCGCCACCGTCCGCACCTACTGCTACGGCACCGGCGACGAGCTGCGGGTGGTCCCAGCCAAGGACGGCCGCACGGACTTAGACGCCCTCAAGGAGATGCTCACCCCCGACGTGGCCTCCTTCTACCTCCAGCAGCCCAACTTCTACGGCCAGCTGGAGGACGCCCAGGCCGCGGGTGAGCTGGTCCACGCCGCCGGGGCCATGTACGTCATGGGCTGCAACCCCATCGCCCTGGCCATCCTGAAGACGCCCCGGGACTGCGGGGCCGACGTGGCGGTGGGCGAGGGCCAGCCCCTGGGCATGCCCCTGGCCTACGGCGGGCCCTACCTGGGCTTCATGGCCACCACCCAGAAGCACATGCGCAAGCTGCCCGGCCGCATCGTGGGCGAGACCGTGGACAGCCGGGGCCAGCGGGCCTACGTCCTCTCCCTCCAGGCCCGGGAGCAGCACATCCGCCGGGAGAAGGCCAGCAGCAACATCTGCTCCAACCAGGCCCTGTGCGCCCTGACCGCCGCGGTGTACATGGCCGCCATGGGCCCCGCCGGCATGGCCGAGGCCGCCCGGCAGTCCATGGCCAAGGCCCACTACCTGGCGGACCGCCTGTGCGGGATCGACGGCGTGTCCCTGAAGTATGCCGGGGACTATTTCCATGAGTTTGTCACCGTCCTGCCCAAGCAGGACGAGGCCCTGGCCGCCCTGGAGGCGGCGGGCATCCTGGGGGGCCTGCCCCTGCGGGACGGCGGCGTGCTGTGGTGCGCCACGGAGAAGGTCTCCCGGGAGGAGCTGGACCGGGCGGCGGCCATCGTAAAGGAGGTGTGCGAGAGATGAAGCTGATCTTCGAGAAGAGCGTCCCCGGCCGGGGCTGCGGCCTGCTGCCCGCCTGCGACGTGGAGGCCGTGTCCCTGCCCGCCGGTCTGGAGCGGGAGGTCCCACCCGCCCTGCCTGAGATGAGCGAGACCGACGTCTCCCGCCACTACACGGAGCTGTGCCAGCACGTCCACGGCGTCAACTGCGGCTTTTACCCCCTGGGCTCCTGCACCATGAAGTACAACCCCCGGATCGACGAGGAGATGGCGGCCCTGCCCGGCTTCACCGCCGTCCACCCCCTGGCCCCCGCCGACGCAACAATCGGCTGCCGGGAGGTGCTGGACACCGCCAAGCGCTACCTCTGCGAGATCACCGGCATGGACGACATGACCTTCCAGCCCGCCGCCGGCGCCCACGGCGAGTTCACCGGCGTGCTGCTCATCAAGCAGTACCACGACGCCCGGGGCGACAGCAAGCGGAGGAAGATCATCGTCCCCGACTCCGCCCACGGCACCAACCCCGCCACCGCCGCCATGTGCGGCTACGAGGTGGTGAACATCGCCTCCGCCCCCAACGGCTGCGTGGACCTGGAGGCCCTGAAGGCCGTGCTGGGGGATGACACCGCGGGGCTGATGCTCACCAACCCCAACACCGTGGGCATCTTCGACGACAACATCCTGGAGATCACCCGCCTGGTCCACAAGGCCGGGGGCCTGTGCTACTACGACGGGGCCAACCTCAACGCCGTCATGGGCGTGGTCCGCCCCGGCGACATGGGCTTCGACTGCATCCACATGAACCTGCACAAGACCTTCGCCACCCCCCACGGCGGCGGCGGCCCGGGCAGCGGCGCCGTGGGCTGCAAGGCCCACCTGGCCCCCTACCTGCCCAAGTCCGCCCTCTTAGACGGCGGCGACGGCATCCAGGTCCGCGGCTTCTTCGGCAACTTCCTGGTGGTGGTCAGAGCTCTGACCTACGTGATGACCCTGGGCCGGGAGGGCGTGCCCGAGGCGGCGCGGAACGCGGTGCTCAACGCCAACTACCTGATGGCTAAGATCCGCGGCGCTTTCGCCCCCGCTTTCGACCGGCCGTGTATGCACGAGTTTGTGCTGGATCTGGGCCAGTTCAAGAAGGAGACCGGGGTGTCCGCCCTGGACGTGGCCAAGAGCCTCATCGACTACGGCATGCACCCGCCCACCATGTACTTCCCCCTCATCGTCCACGAGGCCCTGATGCTGGAGCCCACGGAGACGGAGAGCAAGGAGACCCTGGACTGGGCCGGCGAGGTGTTCCACAAGCTGGCCGACCTGGCCCGGGAGGACCCGGAGTTCATGCACAACGCCCCCCACAACGCCCAGATCGGCCGGCCTGATGAGGTCCGGGCGGCGCGGAACCCCGTGCTGCGGTACCGGAAGGCATGATCCGCCGCCTGGCGCTGTGCCGCAGCCGGTGTACGGACCCCTACCGCAACCTGGCGGTGGAGGAGCTGCTGCTGCGGACGGTGGAGGAGGGCTGCTGCGTCCTCTACCTGTGGCAGAACCAGAACACCGTGGTCATCGGCCGCAACCAGAACGCCTGGTTGGAGTGCCGCACCGCCCTGCTGGAGGAGGAGGGGGGCCGCCTGGCCCGCCGCCTCTCCGGCGGAGGCGCGGTGTTCCACGACCTGGGCAACCTGAATTTTACCTTCCTGGTCCCCACCGCCGACTACGACCTGGACAAACAGCTGCGGGTCATCGAGACCGCCTGCGGCCTGCTGGGGGTCCGGGCGGAGCGGTCCGGCCGCAACGACGTGCTGGCGGAGGGGCGGAAAATATCCGGCAACGCCTTTTACCAGAGCGGCGGAAGGTCCTACCACCACGGCACCCTGCTGGTGGACGTGGATATGGCCAGGCTGGGCCGGTACCTGAGCCCGCCCAAAGCCAAGCTGGAGGCCAAGGGGGTCTCCTCCGTCCGCTCCCGGGTGGGGAACCTGCGGGATTTCGTCCCCGGCCTGACCATCGAGGATATAGCCCAGGCCATAGCCCGGGCCTTCTCCCAGGTCTACGGCCTGCCCTGGGAGACTCTGGAGGTGGGGAGCCTGGACGGCCCCGCCCTGGCGGAGCTGGAAAACCGCAACCGCTCCTGGGAGTGGAACTACGGCCGTCAGCTCCCCCTCACCTTTGACTGCCAGGGCCGCTTCCCCTGGGGCGGCGTCCAGCTCCAGCTCCGGGTGGAGGACGGCCTGGTCCGGGAGGCCCGGGTCTACTCCGACGCCATGGACTGGCGCGTGGCCCCGGCCCTGGAGGCCGCCCTCCCTGGCTGCCGCTTCCGGCTGGAGGACCTGTGCCGGGCTGCGGAGGGGGCCTGTCCCGACGTGGCCGGAGACCTGAAGGAACTTCTGAGAGAACAGGAGATTTGAGATACCTATGGACCACTATCAACTGATCGTCATCGGCGCGGGCCCCGGCGGCTACATGGCGGCTCTGCGGGCGGCCAGGCTGGGCCTGCGTACCGCCGTGGTGGAGAACCGGGAGGCGGGAGGCACCTGCCTCAACCGGGGCTGCGTGCCCACCAAGGCCCTCCTCCACGCCTCCGGCATCTACCGGGAGGCCCGGGAGGGCGCCGGCGCCGGCATAATGGCCAGGGATGTGGAGATCGACCTGCCGGTGATGTTCGCCCGGCAGAAGGAGATCTCCGCCAAACTCAGCGCCGGCATCGAGGGGCTGTTCAAGTCCGCCAAGGTGGCCTACCTCCAGGGCACCGGCCAGATCACCGCCCCCGGCGCCGTCCGGGTCACCGCCGCCGACGGCGCCGTGACGGATTACACCGCCGACAACATCCTCATCGCCACCGGCTCCGTGCCGGCCCGGCCCCCCATCCCCGGCCTGGACCTGCCCGGGGTGATGACCTCCGACGAGCTGCTCCAGGGCTCCGACGCCCTGTACAAGTCCCTGGTCATCATCGGCGGCGGGGTCATCGGGGTGGAGTTCGCCACCTTCTACAGCGACTTAGGCTGCGCCGTCACCATCGTGGAGGGCCTGGACCGGCTGCTGCCCAACCTGGACCGGGAGCTGGGCCAGAACCTGGCCATGGCTCTGAAGAAGCGGGGCGTGGCCATCCACACCGGGGCCATGGTGGAGCGGCTGGAGGAGAGCGGGGACGGCCTCACCGTCCACTTCAGCACCAAGAACGGCCCCGGCTCCGCCTCCGGCGAGAAGGTCCTGTGCGCCATCGGCCGCCGCCCCTACTGGGAGGGCCTCTTCGCCCCCGGCCTCCAGCCGGAGACCGTGGGCCGGGCCATCAAGGTGGACGGGCGCTACCAGACCAGCATCCCCGGGGTGTACGCCATCGGCGACGTCTCCTCCAAGATCCAGCTGGCCCACGTGGCCACCGCCCAGGGCGAGGCCTGCGTGGAGATGATCTGCGGTAAGGAGCCCACGGTGGACGTGTCCATCGTGCCCAGCTGCGTCTACTGCCGCCCGGAGATCGCCGCGGTGGGTCTCACGGAGGCGGAGGCCAAGGAGGCGGGGATCCCCGCCAAGGCCGGCAAGTGCGTCATGTTCAGCAACGCCAGGACCATGATCGCCGACCCCGGCCGCTGCTTCATGAAGGTGGTGGCCCGGACCGACACCCGGGAGATCATCGGCGCCCAGCTCATGTGCGAGCACAGCACCGACATGATCAGCCAGATCAGCCAGGCCATCGCCAACCACATGACCGTGGAGCAGCTGATGAAAGCTATGCGCCCCCATCCCACCTTTGAGGAGGCCCTGGGGGAGGC
>DVGP01000002.1 GCA_018712665.1 Candidatus Pelethomonas intestinigallinarum
ATTGCAAACCAATCCGCGGCGGATCAGAACAGGGGCACCACAGCGCCGGCGTAGGTCTCCTCGATGAAGGCGCGGACCTCGTCGCTCTCCAGGGCGGCCAGGAGGGCCTGAATGCCCTCGTCGTTCTCGTGGCCCTCCTTCACAGTGAGGACGTTGGCGTAGGCGGTGGCGGCCTCGCCCTCGGCGGACTCGATGGCCAGGGCGTCGGCGATGTTCAGCCCGGCGTCGATGGCGTAGTTGCCGTTGATGACGGCGATGTCCACATCCTGGAGGGTGGTGGGCAGCAGCCGGGCCTCCAGCTCCACGATCTCGTAGTTGTGGGGGTTGTCCGCGATGTCATTGACGGTGGCGGTGATGCCCGCGTCCTCCTCCAGGACGATGAGCCCCTCCTGGTCCAGCAGCAGCAGGGCCCGGCCGCCGTTGGTGGCGTCGTTGGGGATGGCGATCTGGGCGCCCTCAGGCAGGTCGTCCAGGGAGGCGGACTTGCCGGCGTAGATGCCGAAGGGCTCGTAGTGGATGCTGCCCACGCTCACCAGATGGGTGCCGTTGTCCTCATTGAACTGGTTCATGTAGGTGATGTGCTGGAAGTAGTTGGCGTCCAGCTCCTCCTCCTCCACGGCGGTGTTGGGCATGATATAGTCGTCGAACTCGGTGATCTCCAGGGTGTAGCCCTGCTCCGCCAGGACCTCCTTGGCCACCTCCAGGATCTCCGCGTGGGGGGCGGGGGTGGCGCCGACGGTGATGGTCTTGTCGTCGCCGGAGCCGCCGCAGGCGGCCAGGGACAGGAGCAGCGCGAAGGCAAGGGCAAGGACTGTGAGCTTTCTTTTCATCTTACTGTTCTCCTCTTCTTTTCTGTTTGGTTTCGGTCGAATTGATCCGCCGGTCTGTCTTCACAGCCAGCGAGGTACCGATGGATTGGATGATCTGCACCAGGATCACCAGCAGGATCACGGCCACGTAGAGGACCACGGTCTCCTGCCGCCCATGGCCCCGAAGGAGGGCCATAGCCCCCAGGCCGCCGCCGCCAAGGAAGCCGGCCATGGCGCCGTAGCTGAGGATGGTGATGGTGGCGGTGGTGCAGCCGCTGATGAGGGAGGGGCGGCACTCGGGAAGCAGCACCTTGGTGACGATCTGCCAGGGGGAGCAGCCCATGGCCTGGGCCGCCTCGATGACGCCCCGGTCCATCTCCCGCAGGGAGCTCTCCACCACCCGGGCCACAAAGGGGGCAGCCGCCAGGGTCAGGGGGACGATGGTGGCGGTGGTGCCGATGGAGGTACCCAGGATCAGCCGGGACAGGGGGAGGGCGCACACCATCAGGATGGTGAAGGGCACGCTCCGCAGCAGGTTCACCACCACATTGATGACCTTCATCAGCGCCGGAGGCAGGGGCCGGATGCCCCCCGCCTCGCCGGTGACCAGGATCACCCCCAGGGGCAGGCCGATCGCGTAGGCGAACACCGTGGCCAGCACCGTAACATACAAAGTCTCCCAGATGGCGAAGGGTACGGTGGACCCCATCAGGTACTGGATCTGGTCCTCCGTCCTGCTGACGCCCCAGGACTCCAGCAGGCCGATCAATGTCTCACTCATGGTAGTCGGGCACCTCCTCTACCGTAATATCCTTCTGACTGGTGATATATGCCAGGGCCTTGGCGGCCTGGCCCTCGTCCTCCGGCAGCCCCAGGAGCATGGTGCCGAAGGCCCGGCCCCCGATGTTCCGGGTGTCCGCCCCCAGGATATTGGCCTTCACGCCGCAGTCGATGGCCAGGGAGGCGATGAGGGGCTGGTAGGCGGTGCCGCCGTTGAAGGCAACCCGGATGACCCGGCCGCCCCCCTGGGCCCAGTTCTGCCGCAGCAGCTCCTCCGGCACCCCGTCGGGATACACCAGCCGCCGGCCCGCCTCGGTCCTGGGGCGGGAGAAGACCTCCTCCACCGTGCCCTCCTCCGCCACGCGGCCGTGGTCCAGGATAGCCACCCGGTGGCAGATCTCCTCAATGACCTTCATGTCGTGGGTGATGACCACCACTGTGATGCCCAGGCGCTGGTTGATGTCCCGGATCAGCCGGAGGATGTCCCGGGTAGTCTTGGGGTCCAGGGCGGAGGTGGCCTCGTCGCACAGCAGCACCTGGGGATCCATGGCCAGAGTCCGGGCGATGGCTATGCGCTGCTTCTGTCCGCCGGAGAGCTGAGCCGGATAGGCATTCTCCTTGCTGGCAAGATCTACGATCTCCAACAGCTCACGGGCTCTGGCTACCGCCTCTTTCCGAGGCTTCCCCGCCAGCTCCATAGGGAAACAGATGTTATCCAGGGCTGTGCGCTGCATGAGCAGGTTAAATCCCTGGAAAATCATGCCGATAGATTTCCGTGCCTGCCGCAGCTCCTTGGGGCTGAGGGCAGTCATCTCTTTTCCGTCCACCACCACGCTGCCAGTGGTGGGCCGCTCCAGCAGGTTGATGCACCGCACCAGGGTACTCTTCCCTGCGCCGCTGAGACCAATGACGCCAAAGATCTCTCCACGCTGGATCTCAATATTAATGTCGTTTAGGGCCGC
>DVGP01000055.1 GCA_018712665.1 Candidatus Pelethomonas intestinigallinarum
GGTTCTCCGGGGAGGTGGGCGCTGCCCGCCGGCCTCCGGCGGTCCTGGCCCTGCCCTTCCGCAGATGCTTTGCCCGGTAGCGGGCGGCGCCGCTTTTCATAACTCCATCTCTCCTCTCAACTGCCCTGGACTGCTTTTTCCCAGCCGCGGCAATTCGTTCCCTGTAGTGTATGCGGAAGCAGGCCGGGTTTATGCGGCGGAAGGAAGAGCAGGGAGGAATTTTCGCCCGGCAGAGCCGGCGGTTCATGGGGGAAACCTCCCATGGGTCCCTCCCAGCCTTCTTGGGGATATGCGCCTTCGGGAGGAGCCTGAACGGGGCGGAGGGGAGGAGCGGGAGAACTCATCGAGGCGTACGGAAAGGGGTGAGGAGTCGGGGCGCGGTTCACCAGCCAGTACGGGCTGGTGTGCGGCGACGCAGGTATCCGATCAACAAGGCCATCCAAAATGTAAGCGCCCCGCCGGTCAGGCGGGGCGCTCAGTCTGTCCGTTCTTTTGTCACATCTCTGTCTCTTCTGTCTCTGCCTTCAGGCCCAGCCGCTCCAGGCCCCCGGGGCCCAGCAGGTCCGCGAACTCGCCGTAGGGCACCGTCAGCTCCACGGCCCCCATGGCGTAGGGCCCCAGCTCATAGGTAGAGAAGACCACCGTCATCCCCTCCGGGCCGAAGAGGGCTGCCCCTTCATTCCACCGGCCGATGATGTCCCGGTAATCGACCCAGTAGCCCGGCAGGTCCTCCTCCCGGGCCTCCGCCGCCTCCACCAGCAGCTCCGCCGCCCCTGCCCGGAAGGCCTCCGGGTCGTCGGCCACCTGGATGGGATCGATGAACTGACCTGTAGCCAAATCAAAAAGATAGCTGTTGGTGTAGCTGTTGGGGTGGGCTCCGCCGGAATAACTGGTGTTATCCATCCGGACGCTGACGATCTGCCCGCACAAAACACTCTCCGAGACGGTCACGTCGTAGTAGGGCAGGCCGGCGCTGCCGGGCACGGTTTGGGCGTTCGCCCCCATCTGCCGGCCTATCTCTACCGACTTGTCCAGCAGATCGTTCATCTTCTCGTTGAAGTTCTCCGCATTCCGCTCCGCCGCCTCCCGGTCCTCCGGGGACAGCTTCTCCAGATTCTCCACCGCCATGGACTGGAGCTGATAGCTGTAGTAGGCCAGCTCCGTGCCGTCCTCCGCCGTGAATCTCTCCTCTGCGGTCATGGTGTCAAAGCTGTAGACCGGTACCTGATATACCTCCGCCGCCAATGCGCTGCCCCGCGCGTCTCCTGTGCCGGCGCAGGCGGTGAGCAGGGTCAGACAGGCCGCCAGCAGCGCGGCCGCTATTTTCTTTTGACGGGAAGTCGCCGTAAGCTGAGCTTGCCTGTTATCATGGCACGCCGTCAGCGCGTGAAGTTTCATAGAATGCCTCCTTCTCAGGGATCGGAACGGGGCCGTCATCGCATCACCGGCCCCGCCGTGTACTCCAGCCCGGGCTTTGCCTGGTCCAGGTCCGGCCAGGACAGGGTGTACAGGTCCGTCCACACCGCCTCCCGGGCCAGGAGATCACGGGCCTCCGCCCCCAGCCGCCGGGCGGCGGCGGGCTTGGTCACCACCGGCAGGGCGGCCTTCTTCCGCATCTCCCCCAGCAGGGCCCGGCCCCGGTCATTGGCCCCCAATACCCGCAGGTAGGGGGGCGTTTGGCCCTGGGAGGCGGGGACCAGCCCCAGGCAGCTGTGGAGGAGCAGGCGGCGAATCCGGGCCAGGGGGTAGCGTTTGGTCTTGACCCCGGCCAAAATATCCTCCAGCCGGGTACAGGACTGGACCGCGCCGTAGAAGCGGTGGTACAGGCCCTCTCCGCCGCCGTCGTAGGGGCGGAAGTCCTCCTCCGCCATGCTCCGCAGCCGGGCGAGGACCGCCCGCTCACAGTTTTTCAGAGACGCGGGGGCCCGGCCCGCCGCCATCTCCCGGTCCAGCACCTGGGCGGTCTCCTCCGGCAGCAGCTCCCGCCAGCTCTCCCCCGCCAGGAGCCGCCCCCGGATGGCGGAGGCGGAGGGATACGGCCCCAAGTCGCCGCTGTCGTGGGGCGCTCCTACTCTGGGAAGAGCCAGGGGCTGAAGAGCGGCGCCCTGCCGGGCCGCGGCCCGCAGGTACTCCACCGCCAGGATGTCGTTGGGCCGGGAGAGGCAGGCGGCGGCCCCCTCCCCCGCCAGATCCCGGACAGCTGCCTGCCGGGCGGCGGCGAAGGTCACCCCCGCCGCCAGATGGCGGCGGGCGGCCTCCTCCCAGCCGGGATTCTCCAGGCACCGGGCCGCGGCGGCCAGCGGGCCCAGGTCCCCGGTCTCACAGCCGAAGGCCAGGTGGGTCACCACGCCGGTGGCGGCCAGCAGGGCCACGCCACCCTGGGCGAATCGCTCCGCCGTGGCGGCGGACCAGGGGGAGGGCAGCTCCAGCACCAGGTCCGCGCCACCCAGCAGGGCACACTCCGCCCGGGCCCGCTTCTCCAAAACAGCGAAGTCCCCCCGCTGGACGAAGTTCCCGCTCATCACCGCCACCACAGCGGCGTCCGCCCCCAGCAGCCGCCGCAGGGTCTGGATCTGCCAGCGGTGGCCCCGGTGGAAGGGGTTGTATTCCGCGATGATGCCGGCCACCGCCAAAGGCCCTCCTCCTCTCCATGAAAGCGCCGGCGGCAACCGGGATTTTTTCAAAAAAACTCTGAAAAAATGGGTTGTCGAACCGGCAAAAATAGTCTACAATGTAAGTTGTGACTATTTTAATCGCCCCGCGCTGGAATTGCAAGTCACAGTGTGGAAACAAAAAATGACAATTCAATGACAACAGAAGGACAAGGAGAAGTAAACCCATGAAAATTCTGATCATCAACGCCGGCAGCTCCTCTCTGAAGTACCAGTTCATGGAGTCTGAGGGCGGCCAGGTCTTCGCCAAGGGTCTGTGCGAGCGCATCGGCATCGACGGCCGTCTGACCCACAAGGTCCCCGGCCGGGAGGACGTGGTCCGGGAGATCCCCATGCCCACCCACAGCGAGGCCATCCAGTCTGTGCTGGACATCATGGTGGACCCGGTCAACGGCGTTATCGCCTCCACCGACGAGATCGCCGCCGTCGGCCACCGGGTGCTCCACGGCGGCATGGCCTTCACTGAGAGCTGCGTCATCGACGACGCGTGCATCGCCGCCATCGAGAAGTGCATCCCCCTGGGCCCCCTCCACAACCCCGCCAACCTCATGGGCATCCGGGCCTGCCAGGCCATCATGCCCAACACCCCCCAGGTGGCCGTGTTCGACACCGCTTTCCACATGACCATGCCCCCCAAGGCCTACATCTACGCCATCCCCTACGAGTACTATGAGAAGGATGACGTGCGCCGCTACGGCTTCCACGGCACCAGCCACCGCTATGTCTCCGCCCGGGCCATCGACATGCTGGGCAACCCCGAGCACAGCCGGGTGATCTGCTGCCACCTGGGCAACGGCTCCTCCCTGTCCGCCTGCGTGGACGGCAAGTGCATGGACACCTCCATGGGCCTGGGGCCCCTGGCCGGCTTCCCCATGGGCACCCGCTCCGGCGATGTGGACGCCACCATCCTGGAGTACCTGATGGGCCGCTACGGCTATGACATCAAGGAGATGCTCAACATCCTCAACAAGAAGTCCGGCGTGCTGGGCATCTCCGGCATCAGCTCCGACTTCCGCGATCTGGACGCCGCCGCCGCTCAGGGCAACGAGCGGGCCCAGCTGGCTCTGGACAAGTTCATCTACGAGGTGAAGAAGTACATCGGCGCCTACGCTACCGTAATGGGCGGGGTGGACGCCATCGTGTTCACCGCCGGCATCGGCGAGAACTCCATCGACCTGCGGCGGAAGATCTGCGAGGGTCTGGAGTACATGGGCATCAAGATGGACGCTGAGAAGAACAACGTCCGCGGCAAGGAGGCGGACGTGTCCGCCGCCGACTCCAAGGTGAAGATCTTCGTCATCCCCACCAACGAGGAGCTGATGATCGCCATGGATACCGCCGCCCTGTGTGGCAAGTAATTTCCCCTGACAGTCCTTTTCGGCCGGGCCTTCTGAGAAAGAAGGCCCGGCTTTTTCGTCCTTTTCAACACGCGCCTTGACAGGGCGGCGGGAAGCCGCTATAATAAAACTACATCATATCAATGAATTGTGAGGTGAGGGAAGACCATGAAGCGGCAGGTCTCGATCTCGGAGTCGGAGTGGCAGGTGATGAAGCTCATCTGGAGCGACCCGCCCCAGACTCTCCCGGAGCTGCTGGACAAGCTCAGCGGCACCGCCTGGAGCAAGACCACCATCCAGACCTATCTGGCCCGGCTGGTGAAGAAGGGCGCCCTGACCACCAGGCGGCAGGGAAAGGGGTATTTGTACTACCCGGCGGTGTCGGAGGAGGCGTGCCAGCTGGCGGAGGGCCGGGATTTTCTGGGCCGCGTGTACGACGGGTCCCTGTCGAAGATGGTGCTGGGCTTTGTCCGGGGCGGCCAGCTCTCCCCGGAGGAGCTGGCTGAGCTGAAGGCCCTCATCGACCGGGAGGAGGCGGCGCATGGCTGTCCTCAGTAACATCTTTTACGCGATCCTTTTCCTGTCGATGGCCAGCGGTATCTTCACCATCGCGCTGCTCTTTCTCACCCACGTACTGGGCCTGAACCCGCCTCTGTGGGCCTCCGTGGGCGGGATGCTCCTGTACTGCGTCCCCGTCCTGGCCCCGGACGTTGTGCTCTTCTCGCCGGAGCCGCAGATGTGGTACCGGGGCTTCTATGTGGCCTGCGGGGTCTGGGCTCTGGGCGTCGGGGCGCTGCTGCTCCGCCACATCGTCCGGTCCCTGCTGGCCTGGCGGGCTGTGAACTCCTATCCGCTCTGCGGCGACCAGCGGCTGGAGGACATCTGCGCCCGGAGCGCCCGGCTGGTGGGCATAAAGCGGGTCCCCCGGCTGTGCTTCGGGACCCTGGCGGAGCCCGCCTGCGCCGCCGGCATTCTCCGTCCCGCCATCATCCTGGACCGACGGATCGCCGGGGCGCTCAGCGACGGGGAGCTGCTGGCGGTGTTCTGCCACGAGCTGACCCACCTGAAGCGGCGGCACCTCCTCCTGGAGCGGGTATTTGACCTGGTCTGTGTCCTGAACTGGATGAACCCCTTGGTCTGGCTGGCCAGGCGGGACTTTGCCCTGGGGTGCGAGACGGACTGCGACCGCCGGGCCCTGGCGGCGGCAGAGGGTGTCCTCCCGGAAACCGCCTACGCCAGGACCATGCTCCGGCTGCTGGAGCTATCGGCCCTCCCTCCCGCCGGGACCGGGCGAAGCATCGGCGCCACCTGCTTCCTCACGGCGAAGCGGCGGCTGCGGGCCATCACCGCCAAGCGGTCCGTGGTCAAATCTCTGCTGTCGGCGGCCCTGCCGGCAATCCTGCTCTCCCTGCTGCTCCTCCTCTCCATGTTACTCAGCCGGCAGTGGTTCTATCCCTATCCCGCCTACGACATGGGGGCGGAGTACGGCGCGGCCTATACGGAAACCGCGTAAGGCCGCGCTTGGTTTTATATTCTCTATAAAACTACAAAAGTAGTTTATATTCTTGAATGGAGGCTGCGTATGAAAAATATCGAGATT
>DVGP01000056.1 GCA_018712665.1 Candidatus Pelethomonas intestinigallinarum
TTTATGGCCCTGGTATTTCGGGGGATCGAGCTGGGCGTCTCCGCCTCCTTCGGCTGGCGGCGGGACTACAGCGATCCCCGATTCCGCATGATGATGACCTCGGCGGCGGACGCGCCCCTCCGGTCCATGCGTATCAACGCCGGGATCCGGCTCCATCTGCTGGAGGCCGCCCTGGCGTTTGCCAACGGGCATGTCCTCCGGGGATTGCGGGAGCTGCTGCGGTGGAATTGAATGAAATTGAAGCAGTGGGGCCTGGGGGCCCCACTGCTTTTTTCGGAGGTCCTGCCCCGAGCAAATCAGAAAGGGAGACCGGCGTGTTCGCCGGTCTCCCTTTTGTTTGCAGAACAGAAGCTCAGGGGATGGCCTTCAGCCGCTCCGCCGTCTCCCAGAGCCGGTCCAGAAGGGCTTGGGGCAGGGGCTGCCGCTCCAGCTCCGGCCCGTTGGGGGCCAGGCGGTTCAGCGCGCCGAAAAAGATCCCGTCCAGATAGGTGGAGGAGCAGTGCCACTGTCCCCGGAGGCACCCCAGCAGGCTCAGGGCCCCGGAGGACAGGGCCGGGGCCACATAGGGCTTGAAGCCCATCGCCCGCATCTCCAGATTGGCGTGGGCGGTCAGGTCCGTCAGCTCCCGGGAGAGCGCGTCGTCGTACCGGGAGATGGAGTTTGCCGCCACCAGATCCTCCCCGTGGGGGCCGAAGGTCCGGCCGTCCTCCAGGAAGTCGGCAAAGCGGGGGTCCTGCCGGGCGTAGTAGGCCGCCCGGGCGTTCATGACCCCCAGGCCGAAGCCCCGGACCTGGTGGGGAAAGAGACCCTGGAAGTCCAGGGTCCCAGCCTCGCTCCGGTTGCTCTCCAGCAGCACCGCCCGGCACAGGGGGTCCACCGGGTCGCTGACCACGCAGAACAGGCCCTGGAACCCGGCCTCCCGGGCCAGGCGGCCGTAGTGGGCAGCCAGGGGGCGGTTGGCCTGGTACTGGGCCATGCGCACATCCCCGGCCTTCACCGCCGTGTCCGGCACGAACCGGGAGGCGCAGAAGAGGAACACGTCGCAGTCGAAGATGCGGGCCGGGTCCACCTCCTCCACCGGAGGCAGGGCGTCGTACTGTCCGGGGAAGCCGATCTGGTTCAGCTCAAACTCCCACCGCCGGGCCACCCCCTCCCGAACGTCGCACACCCCGATGGAGGAGAGGACGTCCCCGCCCATGAGGCGCAGGCCGATGGCCAGGGTGCTGCCCACATCCCCCAGAGCCAGCAGGTGGACACGGACCTTCTCACGGGGCGGACCAACGGGAAAGCCGGGGTCGAGCAGCGCCTCCCACCGGGGGTGGTCCAGGTTGACGGCCCGGACCCGGCCCGCCGCCACGGCGGCGGCGAGCTCCGGCGGGAGGGCATTGGGCCCGCGGCCCAGGGTGGTCAGCGCCTCCACCCCCTCCCGGGCCGTCAGCAGATCCGGGTGGGGCGCGGCGAAGGTCTCCCGGCCCGCCAGGGGCGGGCGGCGGAAGCACCACAGGACCTCCCCCTCTCCGGGCAGGGTCGCAAGCGGTTCATAGGGCAGGGCCTCCTCCGAGGCCAGCGTGTGTCCTTGGTAACGAAAGTAGTTCATCTCTTTACTCTCCGATCACGATCCGGACGCTGGCCTTCAGCCGGCCCAGCATCTCGATGTCATTTTCCAGGTAGGTGGAGGCGGCCCGGCTCAGGTCGTAGCCCATACAGCTGCCCTTGTCCGGGCACAGAGGCAGGATCACCGCCTCCCCCAGGCGGCTGAGGGTCAGGTTCCGGGCGTAGAGGGTCCGGTACTCCGTCTCCAGGGCCAGCAGGATGTCCCGGGCGTTCTCCAGGCAGCACAGGCTCAGCCGGTAGGTGGACCCGTCGGCGCAGTCCTCGGAGAAGTCCGGGGCGGCGTAGGGAAACACCCGGTTCACCGCCGGCTGGAGCCCGGAGGTAACGGACCAGGGGCGGCGGACGGTGTCGCCGCCGATGAAGGGGTACAGGGTGGACTCCACGAACCGCATCCGCAGGTTGGGCAGGTAGTAAATGCTGTCCACCGGAATGCCCATCTCCTCCATCAGGTCCCGGCCCATTCCGGTGAGGTAGCCCACCAGCACCTGGCGGATGGGGGTGCCGGTCTCCCGGAAGAGGGGGGCCAGGCGGCGGATGCGCTTGCCGTCGTGAAGCATGTCGTCCACCAGGATCACCGGCCGGTCGAAGGCGTGGATGGTCCGCACCTGGTCCGGCAGGGGGGAGTAGTTGGGGTAGGCCTCGATGGAGTAGGAGGACAGGTCCGGGAGATAGACCTTGTCGGTGTGGAGGGTCTTGGTGACGGTGTTGGGCACCGCCACGCCCCGGAGGATCTTGCCGAAGGGCACGCAGATGCACTCCCCCAGGGTCCTGGGGACCGTGGGGACCGCGGGCACGCCGTTGCAGGCGGTGATCCGCTGGACCAGCCGCTGGTGGACCACCCCGGCGGACATGGACAGCACCAGGCAGCCGGGGTAGAGCCCCGTCAGAGCCCGCTGGAGCCGCCGGTGGGCCTCCGTCATGGCGGCGGCCACCCGCGGATTGGTGGAGAAGGGGGCCTTAATGGTGGTGTCGATGTTGTGGGTCAGCACGATGGGGCGGCTCATATCCACCGCCAGCAGCTCCCGGGCCTCCCCCGACGCCCGGACGGGGAGAAAGCCCTGGAGCCTCAGAACCTCCCGGGCATAGGCCGGGACCTCGCTCTCCACCGGGCAGAACATGGCGTAGGTGTACTCCTGGCGCAGGGCCAGGGTCAGCACCTCCGTCAGCAGGAGCTGGGCCAGCTCCTGCTGGCTGTGGCCCCGGGGCACAAAGATGCCGCTGATGACCAGGGCGCGGCCCCCACTGTGGTTGCGGACCACGCCGGTGAGGGCGGTGCTGCCCAGGCGGGCGTAGAGCTGGTGGGAGTCCAGGCAGCGGAAGGCGGCGAAGCCCAGGGGCGCGTCCGTATCTCCCCGGCGGAGCAGCATCAGGTGGTCTCCGGTCCGCCGCAGCTCCCGGCACAGGGCGCCCGCCTCCGGATGGCGCTCCAGCACTGTGGCGCGGAGCTCCTTCTCCACCGCCGGCTGCAGCTCCAGGCAGCGGACGAATACAAGATCCTCCGTGCGGAGCACCGGCTTGTCCTGGGGCTCCCGGAGGTACAGGCCGCCCAGGTAGATGAACTCCTGGGCCACCGGGTCCACCATGTTGGAGATGTCCCGCCCCTGGTCGATGGCCTCCCGGATGCGAGTGGAGCTGATCTCCTCCAGGTGGGCGGGCAGGGCCAGCTCCGTCACATGGCCGGTGATGCAGCTGTAGTCCGGCTTCGGTCCCCGCTGGGCGTTGCGGCGGAAGAGGATGTGGTCAAAGGAGTGGATGGAGTTCTCCCGGGGGTCCTGGCGGTAGGAGGAGGCCCCGGCCACCACATCGCTGCCCGCCACGATGGCCACCTGCCGGCCGGGGAAGGCCCGGCGCAGATCGGAAAGGTTGGCGGGGTTGGCGATGTTTACCGGGAAATCCTCGGGAAAGATGTGGACGTGGAACTCGTCGGCCACGGACAGGCGGGCGATGCGGCGGCGGACCCGGTGGGGCTGGGTCTTTTTCGACCAGGAGAACTCGTCGATGGCCAGCATCACCTCGTAGCCCAGGTCCCGGATGGCCCGGACGATGCCCTTGTGGGAGAGGGTGAAGGGGTCGAAGGTGCCGGGGAAGAAGGCCACAGGCCGGGGCTGGTCAAAGCGGAAGCCCCCGTGGAGGATCTCCTGCTCGGTGACGAAGCGATACAGCCGCCCCAGCATGTCGGCCCGGTAGTAGAAGGTCAGCTCGTCCCCCGGCTCCTCGCCGGTGAGCGCCAGGATCTTCTTCAATGTCAGCAGGAAGGCCCGGCGCTTCTCATGGCGGCCCAGGGTGGCGGAGGAGAACACCCGCCGCCCCAGAACGAACATGGCCTCCTGGCGCACCTCCTCCCGGAAGCCCGCCAGGCCCTTGAGCAGCATCCCCAGCAGCCGCTCCCGGCGGCGGCGGTAGACGGCGTCGTCCTCCGGGAAGCGGGAGCGGTAGGTGTCGTAGGACTCGTACATGACCCCCACCGTGTCCAGCACCGCCGAGACCACGCTGCCGTTGGCGGAGCACAGGTACTCCCACAGGTTCTCCAGGATCTCCTCCAGCTGCGCCGGAGGCAGCCACAGGCAGAACCGGCCCAGATATCCGGGGATATACTTGGAGAACTCCTGCTGTCCGATCTCCAGGCCCCGGCTGAGCTCCACCGCCACCTCGTTGCGCTCCTCGGGGGTGAGGAGGGGGGCGATGGCCAGCAGAGCGGCTCCTGCCCGGTGGCGGACCGTCACCTGGTCGCTGACCTTGATGAGGTTGGAGAAGTGGGTGGCCAGGTGGAGCCGGTGGGTCCGCTCCCCCCGGGAGAAGTCCCCCAGCAGCCGGATGTTCACCACCTTCACGATCCAGGGGGTGGCGGTCTTCAGGTTGTCCAGGAAAATTTCCGACACCGTGTCCTCATCCAGGGCCAGGGGCGCTTCCTCCTCCCCGGCGGACACGTCCCGGACCGCGACGTCCCGCAGCAGCGCCAGGGTGCGGCTGTCGCCGCAGCGCAGGCCGCGCAGGGTGTTGAGGATCACATCGTGGGCGGAGAGGCACCGGCGCAGCCGGTCCAGCAGCAGCGCCGCCGCCACCCGCACCTCCAGATCCTCCCGCTTCGAGAGGGTCACGGCGAAGTCCAGCAGCTCATAGCGGTCACGCTCCCGGCACAGCTCCAGGGGCATGGCGGCGGCGGTCTCCAGCAGGCGGAAGGCCGCGGCGGCGTCCAGCCGCTCCGGCCGCCGGTAGTAGCGCAGGAGCTCCGCCAGGAACAGCTCCCGGCGCTCCGGTTCGCACTGGTCCAGCAGGGCGTTGACCACAAATTTCAGGGTAAAGCCGATCCACCGCCGGTGCTGGCTCATGAGCTTCCGGTCGGGGAAGACGATCCGCTCCAGGTACAGCCGCCACTGGTCCAGGTCTGTGACGGCCCGGCTGTCCGGCACGTAGTCGGCGGGCTTCTCCTTGACGTACCCCGCGTGGAAGCGGGCAATGATCCCCCCCATGAGGGCGGCGGCCTGGCGGCGGATGTCGCCCTCACGGTGCATCAGCAGCTCGTAGAGGAAGGCCAGGGTCTGGACCTTCTGGGGGATGCTGAGATAGACGGAGTAGGACTCGAACACGCCCAGATAGGCCCGCAGCCGCTTCCAGTCCGTCCCGCCTCTGGCCTGCTCCAGCAGGCCGGCGAAGCTACGCTGGCCGGTGAGCCGGCGCATCAGGGCAATGTTGTGTTCCGCCCCCAGAAGCTTCAGCCGCGCCACCGCCTCCTCCGGGTCCAGCAGCGCCACATCCTTCCGCTTGGCGGGGGCCGGGCGGCGGTCCAGCAGCTCCACATCCACCCCACGGTCCACCATGTAGCTTTCAAAGTCCCGCAGCTTGGCGTAGACGAAGGCGTACCGCCGGCGCTTTTCCTCGTTGACATTGTCCAGCTTGGCCAATATCACGTCGAAGGCCTCCGCCAGAGTGGAGATCCTGGTGATCTCCCGGCCGTCCGGCCCCCGGTCCTGCTTGACCCGGAAGTCGGCGTAGATCAGAGCCAGGGACTCCGCCGACAGGTAGTCCAGCTCCAGGTCCCACACGGAGTGGTTGGCGGCCACATAGCCGATGTCCTGGATGTGCCGCCGGGTGAACCACTGGTCGGTGTAGTAGTAGTGGAGATAGGGCACCCGCTCCCCGGGGCGGCAGCCGAACTTGCCGATGTCGTGGCCCGCCGCGCTGCCGGAGACCAGGGCCAGGTCCATGGGCACACCGGCCCGCTTCAGATCCCTGGCCACGCTGACGGCCACGTGGTGGACCCCGGCGATGTGCTCCAGGGTGCGGAAGGGGGTGGCCTCCAGCCCCAGGCGCATCATCTCATAGACGTACTCCCGGCGGAAGCAGCGCAGGAAGGCGCGGTAGCTGTCCCGGTGGGGGCTGTCGGAGAGCTCCTCCTCCGACAGCGTCTCCAGCTGCCACAGGGGGTCCGGCGGCAGCAGCTCCCGCTCCGCGTCCAGCAGCACCTGGAGCAGAACCAGGAAAAATACCGCCCCCGCCCCGTGGCGCCGCCGCCGGGGCTCAAAGTCCTCCTCCGGGAACATGGTCTTTCTGGCGAAGTCGTAGGTAAAGGCCAGCCACCCCTCCTCCGGGGCGGGGGAGAGGCGCGCAAGATCCTCCCGGCACAGGGCCAGCACGTCGGCGCAGGACAGGCGGCTGCCGTCATAGAGGGGGACGAAGCGCTGGATATAGTTCTGCCGCTCCACCAGCTCCGCCACCACCTCCCGGTGCTCCCCCAGATAGCGGGCGTTCTGCTGGCTTGTCAGCTTCCGCAGAAGGCTGGTGTTCATCTGCCGTACACGCTTTTTGTTCATGGCCGCTCTCCCCACTCCGGCGGCAGGCGTCTCCCTCCGCCGATACATTTTTACTCTATTATGCACCATCTTTTTCCGGGACGCAAGGCACAAAATCACGCCGGCGTCGGCGGCGGGGCCGCCGGCGCATATCCCCCGGGAAACTAAGGGCTGAACCTTTTGTAAAACCGGAAATTTTACATCTCCTCCCATTTTACATATATTTAACACGTCCGCTGTTTCTGATTTTACCGGCCCTTATTATGCTGGTATCGTTCCAAAGGTCAAGAAAACAACAACATCTCAGAAAGGACATTTCAAATGAAAAAGTTTCTTGCGCTCGTGATGGCCGCCGTGATGATGACGGCCCTGCTGGCCGGCTGTGCCGGCGGCGGCAACAACGCCGGCGACGCCGCCGACAACACCACCGGCAATACCACCAACAACACGACTCAGAATGATACCGGCAGCGCCGATGACACCACCGGCGGCGAGACTGCGGCCATCAGCGGCACCGTGAACACTGACGGCTCCACCTCCATGGCCGACGTGATGGCGGCTTTCCAGGAGTCCTTTGGTGACATCCAGCCCGACGTGACCGTGAATTACTCCGGCACCGGCTCCGGCTCCGGCATCACCAACGTCCTGGCCGGCACCGTGGACATCGGCCTGTCCTCCCGCGCTCTGACCGACGAGGAGAAGGCTGAGGGCGCCGTGGAGAACATCGTGGCTCTGGACGGCGTGGCCATCGTGGTCCACCCTGAGAACACCGTCACCGACCTGACCATTGAGCAGATTGCCCAGATCTACACCGGCGAGATCACCAACTGGTCCGAGCTGGGCGGCGCCGACGCCCCCATCGCCGTCATCGGCCGTGACGCCGCCTCCGGCACCCGCGGCGCCTTCGAGGAGATCGTGGGCGTGGAGGACCAGTGCGTGTACACCAATGAGTACGAGTCCACCGGCGAGGTGATCGGCTCCGTGGCCGGCAACCCCAACGCCATCGGCTACGCCTCCCTGTCCGCCGTGGACGACACCGTGGTGGCCGTGCAGGTCAACGGTGTGGCTCCCTCCGAGGCCACTGTGGCTGACGGTACTTACGAGATCCAGCGCCCCTTCGTCATGGTCACCGTGGAGGGCACCGAGCTCTCCGAGGCTGCCCAGGCCTTCCTGGATTGGGCCATGAGCGCCGACGCCGCCGATGAGGTCGAGGCCGCTGGCTGCGTGTCCCCCAACGCCTAAGCTGAATTCCACAACCGCCATGAACCAGAACAAGCCCCGCCCTTATGTGGGGCTTGTTCTGGTCTGGCATGTCATGCCTCTGCTGGGAAGAACCGCGAAGCCTGATTCGCGCTCCCTCTCAGCAGAGGCGTCCAAGAAAGGGAAAGTTGGTATTCTATGAACGAGCAATCTCTGTACAGCTCCTCTGCGGTGCCCAAGCAGAAGAGTGCCCGGCGGATGGGAAAGGCCGGAGGACGGCGCCCGCTGGAGTCGGTGATGCAGATGATCTTCTTCATCTGCGGCTTCATCGCCATCGCCTTCGTGCTGGTCATCACCATCTACCTGATCATCTCCGGCCTCCCCGCCATCCGGGAGATCGGCCTGGTAAACTTCCTCTTCGGAGAGGAGTGGGCCTCCACGGCGGAGGAGCCCAAGTTCGGCATCCTGCCCATGATCCTCACCTCCATCTACGGTACCGCCGGGGCCATTGTCATCGGCGTGCCCATCGGCTTCCTCATGGCCGTGTTTCTCTCCAAGGTGGCCCCCCGGAAGGTGGCCAATGTGGTCCGCCCTGTGGTGGACCTGTTGGCCGGCATCCCCTCCATCGTCTACGGCCTGGTGGGTCTGATGGTACTGGTCCCCTTTATCCGGGAGGCCTTCAACACCGCCGCCGGCGAGAGCCTGCTGGCCGCCATCGTGGTGCTGGCCGTCATGATTCTGCCCTCCATCATCTCCGTGTCCGAGACCGCCCTCAACGCGGTGCCCCGGGAGTATGAGGAGGCGTCCCTGGCCCTGGGGGCTACTGATATCGAGACCTATTTTCGCATCTCCGCCCCGGCGGCAAAGAGCGGCATCGCCGCGGCGGTGGTGCTGGGCGTGGGCCGGGCCATCGGCGAGGCCATGGCCATCATGATGGTGGCCGGCAACGTGGCCAACATGCCCAACCTTCTCTCCAGCGTCCGCTTCCTCACCACCGGCATCGCGGTGGAGCTGGCCTATTCCAGCGGCCTTCAGCGCCAGGCCCTGTTCTCCATCGGCCTTGTGCTGTTCCTGTTCATCATGTGCATCAATGTGATCCTCAACGTGTTCCTCAAGCGGGATAAGGAGGGATGAGCGCAATGAGCAGCAATCAAGCGATTCAGAAGAGCCGGAGGGGTGCGGCCCAGGGCCTGTCCGCCCGCCGCAGGATCTACAATGTGGGGATGCGTACCCTCATCTATATCGCCGCAGCCGTCGTGGTGGCCCTGCTCGTTTTCCTGCTGGGCTATATCCTGTACCGGGGGCTGCCCAACCTCACCTGGGAGTTCCTGACCTCGGAGGAGAGCGTGGTCAGAGATGTCCAGGGCATCGGTCCCGCCATCCTGAACACCCTCTATGTCATCATCGCCACCCTCGTCGTGGTGCTGCCCCTGGGGGTGGGCTCCGCCATCTACCTCACGGAGTACGCCACCAACCGCAAGCTGGTGGCCGCCATCGAGTTTGCCACCGAGACCCTGGCCGGCATCCCCTCCATCATCTACGCCCTGGTGGGCGTGCTGATCTTTGCCGAGTCCCTGGCGCTGGGCAAGACCCTCATCGCCGGCGCCTTCACCCTGGTGATCATGACCCTGCCCACCGTCATCCGCACCACCCAGGAGAGCCTCAAGACCGTGCCGGCGTCCTACCGGGAAGGGTCCCTGGGCCTTGGCAGCGGCAAGTGGCACATGATCCGCACCGTGGTGCTGCCCTCCTCCATCGACGGCATCGTCACCGGCTGCATCCTGGCCATCGGCCGGATCGTGGGCGAGAGCGCCGTTCTCCTCTACACCGTGGGCATGAGCATGCAGATGCAGGACTTTTTCCGGAACGGGCTGGAGAGCTTTTTCTCCGCCTCCGGTTCTACCCTGAGCGTAGCCCTCTATGTCTACGCCAAGGTGCGGGCTGATTTCGACCTGGCCTTCTCCGTGGCTGTGGTCCTCATCATCATCACCTTGGTCATCAACCTGGCCGCCAATCTGGCGGGCCGCAAACTAAAGAAATAAGAGAGGGAATTGGAATATGCCCACTATCATTGACGTAAAGGACCTGAACCTGTGGTACGGGACGCACCAGGCCCTCCACCATGTGAATATCGAGATCCCGGAGCACGAGATCACCGCCCTCATCGGCCCCTCCGGCTGCGGCAAGTCCACATTCCTCAAAACCCTGGACCGGATGAACGACCTGGTGGAGGACGTGAAGATCACCGGTGAGGTGGTCTACCAGGGCCAGGACATCTATGCCCCCAGCGTGGATGTGACCTGGCTGCGCAAGCAGATCGGCATGGTCTTCCAGAAGCCCAACCCCTTTCCCATGTCCATCTATGACAATGTGGCCTACGGTCCCCGGACCCACGGCGTCCGCAGCAAGGTGAAGCTGGACGAGATCGTGGAGAAGTCCCTCAAGGGCGCCGCGATCTGGGACGAGGTAAAGGACCGGCTGAAAAAGAGCGCCCTGGGCCTCTCCGGCGGCCAGCAGCAGCGGCTGTGCATCGCCCGGGCCCTGGCCGTGGAGCCGGACATCCTCCTCATGGAT
>DVGP01000057.1 GCA_018712665.1 Candidatus Pelethomonas intestinigallinarum
AATCTTAAGAGAGAGCACACAAAAGGGATGGCAGATGGATACAAGTCCGATGCAGGCGGCCGTAGAATGGGGACGACCGGGCGCTGGCAGACACTTCCAGCCCCGTTGACCCCGGTACACGGCGTCGGCCGGGCCGGGAATATCCATAGGAGGTCAAGCGTTATGAAAGAAATGAGACGGCGGCTGGCGGCAGTGCTGCTGGGATTGAGCCTGGTGCCGGCCCTGGCGGCCTGCGGCAGCGGCGGAGGCGGCACGGAGGCCGGCGGAACAGTTTACACGCCCAGCTTTGTCCGCTGCGAGGCCGGAATGGAGCAGATCAGCGCGGGCTGCGCCGACGGGGAGACCCTCTATATTTTGGGAACAGCGGAGAACGACGGACGGACGGCCATTCGCCGGGTGGCACTGGACGGGACGACCGCGCCTCTGGAAAACTACGTCCCCCTGTCCGGCCCCGAGGCTGCGGAGAACTTCGTGAACATAAACAATTTGCGTCCGGGAGCGGACGGCACCCTGTGGGTAACGGAGGAGCTGACCTCCACCACCTTTCAGCTTCCGGAGGGCTTTGACGAGGCCAGCGGGGACAAGTGGGACTACCAGGTCACCGAAACCACCCGGGCCCAGCGGCAGCTGGACGGGACCGGCCGGGAGCTTCGCCGCGTGGATCTGGAGGAGCTGTCCCAGCGGCTTGGCGGCGCCTATGTCAACAGCGCCCAAATGGACGGCGAGGACAGGCTCTATGCCCTCACCGACAGGGCGGTAGCCGTGCTGGATGAGAAGCTGGAGACGCTGTTCACTACCGGCGAGGAGGACGGCCTGTTCGGAGATCTGCTTCAGCTGGGGGACGGCACTATGGCCCTCAGCAGCTGGAGCGATACGGGAAGCCGGGTCCTGCGGACCATTGACCCGGCGGCTAAGAATTGGGGACCGGAGTACACCCTGCCCTCCGGCGCCGACGCCGTCTACCCCGGCTCCGGCAAATATCTCTTCTGCTATGAGCGGGGCGACAGCCTCTGGGGCTGCGCCCAGGGGGATCTCCAGGCCGGCACGGAAACAGGAGGCCCTCTGGGGACGGAGCTGCTGCAGTGGAGCGGCGTGGACGTGGACCGGGACGACCTGGCATTCTTCGCCTTTCTGCCGGACGGGCGGATGGCCGCCGTGACCAACAGCCGGGAGGGCGGCCCGGGGGCGGAGCTGGTGTTGCTCACAGAGACCGACCGCTCCTCCATCGGGGAAAAGACCGTGCTGACCTTCGCCACCCTGAATCTGGACAGCCAGACCCGGGGACAGATCATCAACTTCAACCGCTCCAACGGAAAGTACCGCATCGAGATCCGGGACTACAGCGGATACGGCGCCGACGGGGACAACGCCGCAGGCCTGACCAAGCTGAACACGGAGATCGCCGCAGGCAACGTGCCGGACATTCTGGACGCCAGAGGTCTGCCCATCCGCCAGTACGGGGCCAAGGGCATCCTGGAGGACCTGTGGCCCTACATCGAGAAGGACCCGGACATCGGCCGGGCGGGGCTGGTGGAGAGCGTGTTCCGGGCCGCACAGCAGGACGGAAAGCTCTACCAGGTCTTTGACAGCTTCACCATCGCCACGGCGGCTGGGGACCCCAAGGTGGTGGGAGACCGGATGAGCTGGACCCTGGACGAGCTCCTGGCGGCCCTCCAGACCATGCCCGAGGGCTGCCAGATTTTCGGCGAGGGCAACACCAAAAACAGTATGCTGGAGCTCTCCGTCCTGCGGAGCCTGGACCGGTTCGTGGACTGGGAGAAGGGCCAGTGCAGCTTCGACAGCCAGGAATTCATCGACGCCCTGCGCCTGTGCGACACCTTCCCCCTGGAGTTTGACTGGAGCAAGGTGGACTGGGAGAGCTACCAGACCGACTTCGAGCGCCTCCGCGCCGGCAAGCAGATGCTCTACAGCGAGGATCTGATGTGCTTTGAGGACATGCAGATGCTGGACACCCTCTTCGGCGGGAAGGCCGCCTTCGTAGGCTATCCCACCGACGGCGGCTGCGGCAGCGCCTTCCGTCTGGACCGGGGGCGGGTCATGGCCCTGTCCAGCACCTGCCGGAACAAGGAGGGGGCCTGGTCCTTCCTGCGGGAGCTGCTGCTGCCTCAGGAGAGCGGTGAGGCGTGGTTTTTCTGCTTCCCCGCCAACCGCCGGGACTTCGACGCCATGGCGGAAAAGGCCATGCGGCGGGAGATGATCGAGGACGAGAATGGTGAGCAGGTGGAGCTGGCTCACGGCGGTGTGACCGGGACCGGGTTCTCCCTGGACTTCTACGCCATGACCCAGGAGCAGCTGGACCGTTTCAACACCCTGTGCGACGCCATCGACACAACGGCAGAGAGCAGCGACGGCGTGGCGGACATTGTCCGCTCGGCGGCCCAGGCCTTCTTCAACGGGGATGAGAGCGCCGAGGAGACCGCCCGGCAGATTCAGAGCCGGGTCAAGCTCTACCTGGGCGAGCAGAGCTGACGAACAGGGTCCTCTTCTTAAAGATTTCTTAAGCTGAAACAAACAGTTCCTATGCCGTTACGATGCAAATTTGATGC
>DVGP01000058.1 GCA_018712665.1 Candidatus Pelethomonas intestinigallinarum
ACACTTTCGACTGTGTCCCCCTCCTAAGAACCACCCCCCGCAACGACCAAAGAGGGGGCGCAAGCCCCCCTTTGGAATCCCCCGCATAACCTCCTAATATCCCGTTCGGCGCTGGGCACTCCCGGGGTACGTGGGGGTAGCCTCTTTGGCGAGGGGGCGGAGCCCCCTTGAAAAGCCGTTGTGGGTGGAGGAATTTTTAAGGGGGGAGGGGGAGTCGGAACACCCTCCCCCCTTAAACGTGTTTTTGGTTACTTTTTGCACGAGCAAAAAGTAACTCGGAGTCCGGGGGTGAAATCCCCGAAATCCCCGGGGTACGGGGCCAAAGGCCCCACACTCCATCACCACCACCCCAGCTGGTTGACCATCAGAAACACCCCATACACCGCGCTGGCGGCCACGCCGAAGACGATCACCGGCCCGGCCACGGTGAACATCTTAGCCGCCATGCCGGTGATCAGCCCCTCGCTCTTGAAGTCGATGGCCGGGGAGGCCACCGCGTTGGCGAAGCCGGTGATGGGCACCAGCGTCCCCGCCCCGCCGTACCGGCCCAGCTTGTTGTAGAGGTTCAGCCCCGTCAGCAGCACCGACAGGAACACCAGCGTCACCGACGTGGCGGTGCTGGCGTCGGTCTTGCTGAGCCCCAGGGCCATATACTGGTCCATGATAACCTGGCCCAGTACGCAGATGGCACCGCCGATGAGAAAGGCCAGGGTACAGTCCTTCAGCAGGGGGGACTTCTTCGCCCGGTCCTGGACGAACTGCTGGTACTCCTTCTTGGACATGTCCATGCTCCATCACTCCTTTGTCCTAGGGTGCCGCGATGGACATGGGAATATTCCCTCTTTGTCCAGTCTATCAAAAAAGCCTCGCAGAGTTCGCGCGCAGCCGTCGGCAGCTATGCTGCCATACGGATGCGACCTGCCCCTTGTGGGTACGCCGCCCGCAGGCGGCGGAAGAAAATGAAATCGTTTTTCCGGCGGCGTGTACGTCGGAAAAACACTTTGCGCGAAGCGAGCGTCGCAGGGACCGCTGAAAGCGGTCCCGAGGCGCAGAGCGTAGCGAATCCCCTTTGGCGGAAAAGGCGTTAGCCTTTTTCGACAGGCTCCTGCGCCGGCGGCACAGTGCCGCCGGCGCGGGAGAGGGAAGCAGGTTTCCGTCAGGCGGACAGGACGTGGGCCTTCCGCAGGGGCTGGCGCAGGGCCAGGTACAGCAGCGCCGCGCACACCACGGCGATGACCGCGTTGACCAGGGTCACCGGCAGCTTCACCGTCAGGGTCTCCATAATGGCCACCTCCCAGGTGAAGCCTCTGACCAGCGCGCCCTCCAGGATGTTTTTCGCCACGTACAGCACGCAGTAGGTCAGGGCCCCGCACAGGCTGGCCACCCAGACCCGGACCCGCTCGCTGCCCACGTGGACCTTGTGCATGATCACGCCGGCGATAAAGGCCATGAGGAACTTGTTGATGAAGGTGATCCAGAACTCCGGCGCCCAGGCGGGGTCGGTCAGGTCCACCAGGGCGTTGCCGATGCCGGCGGCCAGGCCGCCCACGGCGGGCCCGAACAGCAGGGCGGACAGCACGCACATGGCGTTGCCCACAGACAGGGCCGTCTTGCCCAGCGGGCTGGGGATGGGGATGCTGATGAACTTGGTCAGCACGAACACGATGGCCGCCAGAACGCCGATGAGGGCCAGATTCCGAACAGTAAAAAAGGTCTTTTTTTCCATGGGTCTCACTCCTTATCCATTCCAGCCCCTGCGCCCCTTGACAAGGACCGGGATCTGTTCTATGCTCATTATAGCCCTATCTGGCTCTATTAAAATACTCAGAATACATATTTTTTATGGTATCAGTTTGGGGGGATCGTCGTGCTGGATCTGACCGGCTGCTTTGACGGCGGGGCAGGGAAGCCCCTCTACGAGCAGCTCTACGAGCACCTGGCGGAGCAGATCCGCCGGGGGCGGCTGGTCCGGGGGGAGAAGCTCCCCGGCAAGCGGACCCTGGCCCAGCAGCTGGCGGTGGCGGTGAACACGGTGGACGCCGCCTACCAGATGCTGGTGGCGGAGGGCTACCTGGAGGCCCGGCCCAAGAGCGGCTTCTACGTCCTGGACTACGCCGGAGGGCCGGCCCGGCCCGCCGCCCCGTCCCCGGAGGAGGACCCCGGGGAGGACGGAGAAGGGGAGGGGGAGGCCCCGGCCTTCGACCTGGCCACCGGGGCGGTGGACACGGACCTGTTTCCCTTCCGCACCTGGGGCCGCATCCAGAAGGAGCTGCTCTACGCCCGGCCGGAGCTCCTCTCCCACGGCCACCGCCAGGGGGACGAGGACCTGCGCCGGGCCCTGGCGGACTACCTGGGGGCCTACCGGGGGGTGGTCTGCGCCCCGGGACAGATCGTGGTGGGGGCCGGGGTGGAGTACCTGCTGGGGCTGGTGGCCCAGCTCCTCCGGGGCGGCACGGCGGCCATTGAGAATCCCGGCTACGCCCGGAGCCGGACCATCCTGGAGAACAGCGGTGTCCCCTGCCGGTGCGTGGACATCGACGAGGGGGGACTGCCGGCGGCCGGGCTGGAGGAGAGCGGGGCCAACCTGTGCTACGTCACCCCCAGCCACCACTTTCCCACCGCCGTCACCATGCCCGCGGGGCGGCGGGCCCAGCTCCTGGCCTGGGCCGCCCGGGCCCCGGGGCGGTACATCCTGGAGGACGACTACGACGCGGAGTTCCGCTTCGACATGCGGCCCCTGCCCAGCCTCCAGGGCATGGCGGGGCCCGACGGTCCGGTGGTGTATCTCTGCACCTTTTCCAAGAGCCTGGCCCCCAGCATCCGCATCGCCTGCATGGTCCTGCCCCGGGACCTGCTGGAGCGGTACCGGGCCACCTTCGGCGCCTACGCCAACACCGTCAGCCGCTTTGAGCAGCAGACCCTCCGCCGCTTTTTGGAGGAGGGGTACTTCGCCCGGCACCTGTCCCGGATGCGCAGCGCCTATAAGAGCAGGATGGAGGCCCTGGTCCGGGCCCTGGAGGAGAGCTTCGGCCGAGGGACCGTCCGGCTGGAGGGCCGCCACAACGGCCTCCACCTGCTGCTGACCCTGGAGGACGGGCCGGGGGAGAGGGAGATGGTAGCCGCCGCCCGGCGGGAGGGGGTGGTCCTCCGGGGCCTGGGGCAGTACTACATGGCCCGGCGGGAGCTGTGTCCGGACAATACCGTGGTCCTGGGCTACGCCTCCCTGAAGGACCGGGACATCCCCGCCCTGGTCCAGTCCCTCCGCCGGGCCTGGGGACGGTAAGACAAAAAATATCCACAGGGAGGGCTCTCCCTGTGGATGATTTCAGAGCGCTCAAATACGCCTCGGGCCGGGCCAAGCCGCTTTTCTCCTGCCTGGGAAGCCCTTACCCCCGGAGGACGTCCAGGATGATCTCCAGCAGACGGGTAAAGTCCCCCTTGACCCGCCGGGCGGTCTCCACCACCTCGCTGTGGTCCAGCTTCCGGTCCAGGACCCCGGCGGCCATGTTGGTGATGCAGCTGACCCCCACCACGTCCATGCCGCAGTGCCGGGCCACGATGGCCTCGGGGACGGTGGACATGCCCACCGCGTCGGCCCCCATGGTGCGGAAGCACCGGATCTCCGCCGGGGTCTCGTAGCTGGGGCCGCTGTACATCATGTACACGCCCTCCCGCAGGTCGATGCCCGCCTGGGCGGCCAGGGGCCGGATCTTCTCCCGGAGGGCGCGGGTGTAGATATCGCTCATGTCCGGGAACCGGGGGCCGAACTGGTCCAGGTTGGGGCCGATGAGGGGGTTCCGGCCGGAGAAATTGATGTGGTCGGCAATGAGCATCAGGCACCCGGCGGCAAAGTCCAGATTCACCCCGCCGGCGGCGTTGGTGAGGACCAGGGACCGGACCCCCAGCCGGGCCATGACCCGTACCGGCAGGGTGATCTCCTGCTGGTCGTAGCCCTCGTAGTAGTGGATGCGGCCCTGGAGGGCCGCCACCGCCTGGCCCCTGTAGGTCCCGAAGACGAAGGCCCCGGCGTGGCCCTCCACAGTGGAGACGGGGAAGCCGGGGATCTCCGCGAAGGGCACCACGGTCCTGCCCTCCAGCCGGTCGCAGAAGTCCCCCAGGCCGCTGCCCAGGATCAGCCCCACCGCCGGGGCTGCGTCCGTCCGGGTGCGGATATACTCATAAGCGGCGTCAATGCGCTGAGAAATGGTCATGGTGTTTTCTCCTTTTTCTTTAAACTAAAACCATTGTATCGAAATCCCTCATGTTTGTCGATAACACGTGGCTGCGAATTCATAATTTGTTTACGTCAATATCACAATTTCATCATAAATCTGCTTTAATATCACAATCAGCAAAGGGGTAACACCCAATGCGATTTCTCCCTCCTAAAACACACACAACACACACCAAGAGGCCTCCGCTGCAAAGCGGAGGTCTTTTGGTTGTTTCGGGGCCTCCGGCCCCGTGCCCCGGCCTCTTCGGGGCTTCCAGCCCCGTGCCCCGGCCTCTTCGGGGCTTCCAGCCCTGTGCCCCGGGGGATTTCGGGGCCTCCGGCCCCGTGCCCCGGCCTACTTTTCCCTCGCCGGAAAAGTAGGCAAAAGGGCGCATAAGGGAGGGACCCTTTCGATGGGGTCCCTCCCTTATGGATCCCTCCCCCACGACGACACAAAGGGGGGCGCGCGCCCCCCTTTGGA